>NZ_BAXF01000011.1:0-20979 GCF_001310435.1 Arthrobacter sp. JCM 19049
CACCGCCGGCAGGTCGTCCGGTTTGACCAGCACGTCGCGGGCCTTGGAGCCCTCCGAGGGGCCGACCACGCCGCGTGATTCCATCAGGTCCATCAGGCGTCCGGCTTGGCGAAGCCCACGCGCAGCTTGCGCTGCAGCATCGAGGTGGAGCCGAACTGGCTGGTGACCACCAATTCGGTGGCCTGCAGCAGCAGCTCCAGGTCGTCTCCAATGTCCTCGTCGATCTTCTTCTTCTCGGCCGTGGGCACCACGTCGTCGCGGTATTCGGGCTGCAGCTGCTCCTTGACGTGCTTGACCACGCGCTGGATCTCCGATTCGGTGACCCAGGCGCCCTGCACGCGCATCGGCTTGGAGGAGCCCATGGGCAGGAACAGTGCGTCACCCTGGCCCAGCAGCTTCTCCGCGCCGGGCTGGTCCAGCACCACGCGCGAGTCGGTGACCGAAGAGGTGGCAAAGGCCATGCGAGGGCACGTTCGCCTTGATCAGGCCGGTGACCACGTCCACCGAGGGGCGCTGGGTGGCCAGCACCAGGTGGATGCCGGCGGCACGGGCCAGCTGGGTGATGCGCACGATCGCGTCTTCGACGTCGCGTGGGGCCACCATCATCAGGTCGGCGAGCTCGTCGACGATCACCAGCAGGTACGGGTACGGCTTGAGCACACGCTCGGACCGGCCGGGACCTGCACCTTGCCCGCGCGCACCGCCTTGTTGAAGTCATCGATGTGCTTGAACCCGAAGTTCGCCAGGTCGTCGTAGCGGGTGTCCATTTCCCGCACCACCCAGGCCAGCGCCTCGGCGGCCTTCTTCGGGTTGGTGATGATCGGGGTGATCAGGTGCGGCACGCCCTCATAGGCGGTCAGTTCCACGCGCTTGGGGTCAACCATCACCATGCGCACCTCATCCGGGGTGGCGCGCATCAGGATCGAGGTGATCATGGAGTTCACGAACGAGGACTTACCGGCACCGGTGGCACCGGCGACCAGCAGGTGCGGCATCTTGGCCAGGTTGGCGACCACGAAGCCGCCCTCGACGTCCTTGCCCACGCCCATCACCATCGGGTGGGCGGACTTCTTGGCGTTGTGGCTGCGCAGCACGTCGCCCAGCGCCACGATTTCCTTGTCGGTGTTCGGGATCTCGATGCCGATCGCGCTCTTGCCCGGGATTGGGGACAGGATGCGCACATCGGAGGAGGCGACTGCGTAGGAGATGTTCTTGGACAGGGCGGTGACCTTCTCCACCTTGGTGCCCGGGGAGAGTTCGATCTCGTAGCGGGTGACCGTCGGGCCGCGGGAGAACCCGGTGACCTGGGCGTCCACCTTGAACTGGGTGAGCGTGTTGGTCAGCGCCGCGACCACCGCGTCGTTGGCCTCGGAGTGTTCCTTGGCCGGCGGGCCGGCGGGCAGGTAGTCGTTGGAGGGCAGCGTGTAGGTCACGTCGCCGGAGAGCTGCAGCTGTTCGGTGCGCTGCGGATGGGGCTCAGCGGCGGGGCCGGCTTGGTGCGGTCCAGCGCCACGGTGCTCATCGCATCGGTGGCCGCCTCCGGCTCGTCCTTGCCCAGGCCCACCTGGTTCATGATGGCCGCCATCTCGGCCTCGGCCTTGGTGGGTCGCTTGACTCCCGGCGGCGGGGTATCCGGGGCCGGATGGCTGATCGCCTCGGTCGCCGGTTCGGCGTCCAGTCCGGCTTCGCCGTGCAGTTCGGGGATCTGGTCCAGGGAGACGGTGGCGGCATCGTCGATTACCGCCTTGTCGTAGGCCACGTCGCCGACGCGCTCGTGCTCCACTTCCCCGTCCACGTCGTAGACTTCGGTGGCCTTCTTGGCCTTGGGCTTGAAGAACGAGGACTTCTTCTTCTTGGGGGCCGGGGCGGGCTCGGGTTCCCCATACAGGTACGACTGGTCGTGCTCCTCAGCGTGCGGGTCCAGGTCGCTGACCTTCGGGGCCACCGCGGTGCGCGGGGCGTTCGGGTCCTGGCCGAGCAGCCGGTTGTAGCCTCCACGGATCCGCGTGGGGATCTGGGTGATGGGAGTGGCGGTGACAATCAGCAGCGACATGAACAGCAGGAAGATGAACACGGCCATGGCTCCGGGACCGTGATCAGGGACGCCAGCGGAGGCCCGAGGATGGCTCCGCTCATCCCGCCGCTGGTCCACAGGGTCTCAAAGTCGGAGGACACCGCCGGGGCGCCGGCGGCCAGGTTCGCCACCGCGGCCCCGGATAGGGTCATCACCAGCAGGCCGATGCCGATGCGGTTGTTCGCCGCATCGTTCTGGGGGTAACGGAAGAGCCGGGCGGCGCCGATCAGCAGGATCGGGGGCAGCATGACGGCCATAAAGCCCAGCGAACCACCGGCGACCGCGTGCACGCCGCGGCCAAACCATCCCACATCGCGCAGTCCCCACCATTCGACGATGGCGACCAGGATCGCGATCAGGGTCAGGAACAGTCCCGTACCGTCACGGCGCACCTCATAGTCCGGGCGGACGTTGCGCCCGATCTTGCGGAACGCGCCGCCAACCACCCGGGCAATGCCCATCCAGAAACCGAGGATGGCGCGCAGCGGCAGCGCCAGCTCATTCTCTGGATTCTCGGGGTCTTCTTCTTGGACGCGGCACTCGATCCCCGCGGTTTGCGCGTGGAGGAGGTCTTCGCGCCCTTTGATTGGGTACGTGGAGCCATATAACTAGGGTATCGCCCCAATTTGTGCGCTACCCGAATTTACACGGGAACAGGCCTGTAACCCTGTGCTGGATGCTCATCACAGCGCCCCCACCGCGCACCTGCAAGACCTGCTCTTCCACGGCCAGGGCCATGACAGCTCTCACGGGCCATGGATCTGTACCGCGTCACGTCGCGGCAGGTATTTCAGGATTCCGCAGGTGGCCACCCACGCTACGAGCATGCTCAAGACAACAAACATCGCGGCAACCAGCACCGGCCAAACCCCGTCGTTCACCGTCAGGCTCCTGCACCCCAATACAGTCCCGGCAGGACCGCCCCCAGTCCCGCGCCCATGGCCGAAAGACGGGCCTGGCGCCACCCGCTGCTTCCGGGGCGGCGTTTTTCGACGAAGCTCAGCAGCAGGGCTGCACCGAGGATCGGCGCTGCGGCAAGCAGGACCCCGAACACTCCCCCATACGCCAGGCCCACCACCACCGAGGCTACGGAGGCGGCCATCCTCTGCTCTATTGCGGGCAGCATCAAATAGGCGCCGAGAATGGCGCCCAGCAGCGCGCCGATCAGCACACCCACCACCAACTGGTAGCGAAAGAGCCGCCCGACAGGTTCGGCAGCAAGATGTTTCATGGACACATCCTATGAACTTCAGGATCGCTTTCCACACGGAGACCTGTTCGCCGCCGAGTTGTCGTCCGAAGAAATCAGCCCGAACCATTTCCCAAGGTGCTGCTACAGACACTGCTAGGAATGATTCACTCTGGGTTGGCACCACCCCGGTAGGCTGTTCCCGCCACACGGATTCGGGCTGTTCGACATGATCGGCAAAGTCTGGGAGTGGACCGCGGACTACTGGATATACCGCCACCTACCGGCCCGCAACCCGCTGGGCCGGTTGTTGGACCGGCATGCCGCTGTCACTTAACAACATCAGCCCCCGCAATTTTCCGAATCAACTCAGAAAAAGGCGGGGGCTGACGTTATGGGCAGCGTTTACGCTTCGAGCACGACCGGCACGATCATCGGGCGTCGGCGCAGCTTGCGCGACACCCAGGAACCAATGACGCGGCGGGTGATCTGCTGCAGCTGATGGGTGGTGTGCGACGGGTTGTTCGCCACCGCCTCAACGATTGCCGCTTCGATCTTCGGCTTGATCTCGTCAAAGACCTTGTCGTCCTCGGCCACGCCGCGGGCGTGGATGTCCGGTCCGGTGATCACGGTCCCGTTCTGGCGGTTGATCACGGTGATGACCGAGATGAACCCCTCCTCGCCGAGCACCACGCGGTCCTTCAGGTCATCCTCGGTGATGGTGCCGACCTTGGAGCCGTCCACGTACACGTAGCCGCAGTCGACCTGGCCGACCAGCTGGGCGACCCCGTCCTTCAGGTCGATGACCGAACCGTCCTCGGCCAGGATCACGTTCTCCTCCGGCACCCCGGACTGCGCGGCCAGCCGGCCGTTGGCTATCAGGTGGCGGGTTTCACCGTGCACCGGCATGACGTTCTTCGGGCGCAGGATGTTGTAGCAGTACAGCAGCTCGCCGGCCGAGGCGTGCCCGGAGACGTGCACCTTGGCCATGCCCTTGTGGATCACCTCGGCACCCAGGCGCATCAGGCCGTTGATGACGCGGAACACCGCGTTCTCGTTGCCCGGGATGAGGCTGGAGGCCAAGATCACGGTATCCCCGGCGCCGACCTCGACCTTGTGGGTGCCGTTGGCCATGCGCGACAGGGCGGCCATCGGCTCGCCCTGCGAACCGGTGGACATCAGCACGATCTTGTGGTCCGGCAGCTGCTCGACCTGCTTGAGGTCAACCAGCACGTTCTGCGGCACATGCAGGTAGCCCAGGCGCTCGGCGATGCCCATGTTGCGCACCATCGAACGTCCAATGAAGGCGACCTTGCGGCCGTGGATCGCCGCGGCATCCAGCACCTGCTGCACGCGGTGCACATGCGAGGAGAAGGAGGCGACGATGATCCGGCGGCGGGCCTTGGCGAACTGTGCCTCGAGCACCGGGCCAATGTCCTTCTCGTGCACGGTGAAGCCGGGCACCTCGGCGTTGGTGGAGTCCGGCAGGAACAGGTCCACGCCCTCCTCGCCCAAACGGGCGAAGTGGCGCAGGTCGGTGATGCGCCCGTCCAGCGGCAGCTGATCCATCTTGAAGTCACCGGTGTGCAGCACGGTTCCGGCCTTGGTGCGGATGAACACCGCCAGCGCATCCGGGATGGAGTGGTTCACGGCCACGTATTCGCATTCGAACGGGCCGATCTGGGTGACCTCGCCCTCCACCACGACGGTGGAGTTGGCCTTCAGGCGGTGCTCGGCCAGCTTGGCCTCCACAAACGCCAGGGTCAGCTTGGAGCCGTAGATCGGGATGTCCTCGCGCAGACGCAGCAGGTAGGGCACCGCACCGATGTGGTCCTCGTGGCCGTGGGTGAGCACCATGCCCACCACGTCGTCCAGGCGGTCCTTGATGTAGGAGAAGTCCGGCAGGATCAAGTCCACGCCGGGCTGGTGCTCCTCGGGGAAGAGCACGCCGCAGTCAACGATCAGCAGCTTCGAGTCGATCTCGAAGACCGCCATGTTACGGCCGACCTCGCCCAGACCGCCGAGCGGGACCACACGCAGGGTGCCCTTCTTGAGTTTGGCAGGTGTCTGCAGCCGTGCAGTATCAGCCTTGCCGACAGAGGATTCGGTCATGAACGAAAACGCCCTTTCTTTTACAGATCCCAGCCGCCCTCACGAAGGTCGGAACGAATGGCATCGAGTTCGGCGTCCGACGGCGCGAACAGCGGCAGCCGGACGGTGTTGGTCGGCAGGACACCCTGCCAGTGAAGAATGTGCTTTGCCGCCACGGCCCCCTGGATGTGGCCCATGACGGCGCGCTGGATCGGGTCCAGCTCGAAGTGGGTGGCGCGCGCGGTGGCCAGGTCTCCGGCCAGCATGGCGTCCACCAGCTTGCGGTACTGGGCCGCGGCCACGTGGGCCGAGACCGAGACGACGCCCACGGCCCCGGCGGCCATCAGCGGCAGGGTCAGCCCGTCATCCCCGGAGTACACGTGCAGGTCGGTGTTGGCCAGCACGGTAGTCGTGGACTGGTAGTCGGCCTTGGCGTCCTTCAGTGCGATGACCTGCGGGATGTCGGCCAGGCGGATCAGGGTTTCGGCGGCGATGGCGATCCCGGCGCGGCCCGGGATGTCGTACATCATGATCGGCAGGTCCACCGCGTTGGCGATGGCCTCGGTGTGCGCGACGATGCCGGCCTGGCTCGGCTTGTTGTAGTACGGTGCGGTGACCAGGATGCCGTCCACCCCGGTCTTGGCGGCTTCGCGGCTGAGGTTGATCGAGTGCCGGGTGTCATTGGTGGTGGAACCGGCCAGGACCTTGGCCCGGTCCCCCACGGCTTCCACGACGGCGCGGAACATGCCGATGTTTTCCTCATCGGTCAGCGTGGAGGTTTCGCCGGTGGTGCCGGTGACAACCAGGCCGTCGCATCCGTCGTCCACGAGCTTGTTGGCCAGCTTGGCTGCGGCGTCATAGTCAACTTCACCATCGGTGGTGAAGGGGGTGACCATCGCAGTCAATACGGTGCCAAACGGGTACGTGGAGAAATCGGATGCACTAGAAGCCATGATTCAAATCTACACGTCGCACCGTGCCGATAGCATCTTCTTGTTAATCTGTGATGCCATAAGGGCTATGCGACTGAGCACAACCGGCCGGCTGTCGGGTCTTGATGCGGCCCGCACCACGGCCATCCTGGGCATGTTTGCCGCCCATGTTTTTCCGTTGTACCACCAGGATCCGTTGGTGGGCGGCTCTGTGCCGACGGTGACCGGGTGGCTGGCAGCCGGGCGGGCCTCGGCCCTGTTCATGGTGTTGGCCGGGGTGTCATTGGGCTTGTTTTGCCGCAGCCTGCAGCGCCGCGGCCTGACTCGCCTCCAGGTCACCACCGTGATCCTGCGCCGGGCCTTGGTGATCGCGGCGCTGGGCATGCTGCTTGGACCGGCCAATGAGCGGATCGCGAACATCCTGGTGCATTACGGGCTGCTGTTTGCAGTGCTCGCCGCCGCGGTGTTCCTGCCCGCCCGGATCCTGGGGCCGGCCGCGGTGCTGTGGCTGGCACTGACTCCGGTAGCCTGGCGGCCGTTGGCGGCGTTGCTGGAGCCGAAGGTGCTCGGGCACAATCCCACGTTCGTGGATCTGGCCCACCCCGTGCTGCTGCTCCAAGACCTGGTGGTCACCGGCTACTACCCGCTGCTGGTGTGGTGCGGGTTTGGCCTGCTGGGTCTGTGGCTCTCCCGGTTCGCGCTGGGCCAGCCGCGCACCGCGTGGTGGTTCTTCGCTGGCGGGACGGCCATCGCGGCGGCAACGTTTGCCGCCGGTTGGTTCGCTGCCCAGCGCTTCCTTGGGGAGTTGGCCTCCACGTCCGGCATGAGCAGGAGAGATGCGAGCACGGCGCTGCTCACCGGACGCTCCGCTGGCGGGAACCTTGACGCGTTCCTCGGCGATCCGAGGTATCTGTGGCTTCCCACGCCGCACAGCACTTCACCGGTGGCCTCGGTGCACGCGGCGGCCTGCGCCGTGGCGGTACTGGGAATCTTCCTTCTGCTCACCGACCGGCTCGGATACGTGGGTCAGCTGATCGCCGCCGCGGGCCGGGCGCCGCTGACCCTCTATGCCGGGCACCTGATTCTCCTGCCCATCCTGCAGCTGTTCTTCCGGCCGACAACCTGCTGGTGGATTCTTTGTGCCGTGGTCCTGCTGACGGCGCTCACCCTGGCCCGTACGAGGCGCTCGGCGCCACTGGAGGCTGGGGTGAGGTACCTGAGCGGCGTTGATTCAAGGTAGCGCGGCGGATTACCGCCGGTATGGCAAAGACTCGTGCCCCGCTGGGAAGCGGGGGCACGGAGTCTTTGTTGCCGGTTAGCTGTTGGTTTTCTGCTTGCCGAGCCAGAAGTTGATCGCCGTGCGCATTGAGGTGCGGGCCCGCTTGCGGTCCCCGCTGGCATCATAGGCCAACGCCAGGCGGTACCAGGACTGCCAGGATTCCGGATGCTCTTCGACATCGCGCTTGTGGTTCTCGAAGTCGGCGTCGGCGGCTTCGCGCACGAAGCGCCCCGAGGGCATGCGCGGCAGTTCCGCGGGCAGCCCGCCGGTGTCGGCCAGCTGCTGGCCCATCTTCTGGGTGCGCAGCCCGAAGAGGATTTCGCGGATCAGGATCCACACGCCCAAGGCGGGAATCACCAGGATCGCCACACCCATGACCTTCGCCACCGGTTCGTCCGTGGACAAGAACCGAACCGCCTGGTTGAAGGCCATCAGCAAATAGAGGACAAACAGGAGCAGAATTCCGCCTACCCAAATCTTGGTTTTCATGCGCCCAACTCCAGGTATCCGTCCAACCCGTAGGTCAGTCCCGGCCGACTGGCCACGGTCCGCAGCCCCAGCAGCACGCCGGGCATGAAGGAGGCGCGGTCAAAGGAGTCATGACGCAGGGTCAGCTGCTCCCCCGGTCCACCGAGCAGGACTTCCTGATGGGCCACCAGGCCGCGCAGACGCACCGAGTGGACGTGGACCCCGTCAACAACAGCGCCCCGGGCGCCATCCAGCTGGGTTTCAGTGGCATCCGGGCTTGGCGCGACCCCGGCGTCCTGCCGGGCGGTGGCGATCAGCTCCGCGGTTCGCACTGCGGTTCCGCTGGGGGCATCCACCTTGTTCGGGTGGTGCAGTTCGATGATTTCCACCGACTCAAAGTACTTCGCGGCCGTGGCCGCAAAGGCGCTGGTGAGCACGGATCCAAGGGCAAAGTTCGGGGCGATGAGCACACCCACGTCGGGTTTGGACTGCAGCAGTTCACAGAGGCTTTCGCGCTTCTGGTCATCCCAACCGGTGGTGCCAACCACTGCATGCAGGCCGTTCTCGACGGCGAAACGCACGTTTTGCTCGGTGGCGGCGGGCACCGACAGATCCACAATGTGTGTTGCCCCGGCATCCAGTACGGCGCTCAATTCATCATTGCGCCCCAGGGCCGCGACCAGTTCCATATCCTCGGCCGCTTTGACGGCGGTGACGGCTTCAGAACCCATGCGTCCGCCGGCACCGAGCACGGCCACCTTGATTTGTGCACTCATGCGTTTAAGCCTATCCCCTGCCCAGCGCTGACTCGTCGCTGGGTTAAGTGATCTGCACCTGGCATGACATCAAGGGTGCGCGTTGCGGCCTGCCCGGATTCTGTCCGTACGCACGGTGCTGTCCACTTCGTCTTGCCTTTGCCCTGTCAGTGGTGAAATGCTTTTCGCAGGATTGGATCTAGGAATGGAATACCGTGGCACGCACGAAAGCAGGGTTGGCCGTTGGGGCTTTGATGTTGACCCTGGCAACCATGATTTCCGGCTGCAGCGACGCAGTCGAACCACAGGCCATCAGCGATGATGAGAAACAGGATCTGGTAGCGCAGATTGAGGCCAGTACGTGGGTGGACGACCCGACGTGCAGCATCGAGGTATTCCGCCAGGACGGGGACACGACGTTTGGCTGGGCCGAATGCACCAACGCGTCAAACGTTGATTCCGGGCAAATCGAGCAGTCAGCGAATTACCCGTTCAAGGTTCAGGGTGAAACCGTGACGGTACCCCGTGAAGGCAAGCAGTACCAGGAAGACGTCAAGAAAACCTTCCCCGAGGATCTGTGGTCCACCATTGAGAAGTATGGCGGGGTCAGCTCGTCGGTGCCCGGCGAAGAGTAGTGGCTGCCCCTCTTCGCCGGTTGCCGGGTTTCGGACGGCCGGGAGGGGTTACAGCCCCAGCTCGGCCTCGGAGTCAAATGGCCCAACCACGGTGATGGTACGTGGCTTGGCCGCCAGTTCCCGCGCCAGTTCTTGAACGCTCTCGCAGGTCACTGCGGCCACCCGGGCCAGGGCTTCGTCCAGGTCCTGGAATTCACCGGTGATCATTTCGGCCCGTCCCAGGCGTGACATCCGGCTGCCCGGGTCCTCCAGCGCCAGCACGGTGCCGCCCGAAAGCTGCCCCTTGGCCTTGCGCAGTTCTTCCTCGGAGATGCCCTGCGCTGCCAGTTTCTCCAGCTCGGCTTCCAGTAGCCCGATCACTTCCCCGGCCTTGACCGGGGTGCAGCCGGCGTACATGCCGAAATAGCCGGCATCCGAGTAGGCGGCGGAGAAGGAATAGGTCGAGTACACCAGGCCGCGCTTTTCACGAATCTCCTGGAACAGACGCGAACTCATGCCCCCGCCGAGCACGGAGTTCAGCACGGCCAGGGTATGGCGGCGCTCGTCGTGGCCGGTGATGCTGGGGCAACCGATGATGATGTTTGCCTGCTCCCCCGGGCGCGTGATGACTTCAACGCCGGCGTGGCCGGTGATGTCTGCCGGGGTGGCGTCGCGGCGCGGTTCTGGCTCGGCCATCGGGTCCAGGTGCCAGCCGGCATCCTGCAGGGCCTCAAGCACCAGGCGGCACACCTCTTCGTGCTGCAGGGATCCTGCCGCAGTGATGATCAGCTCGCTGGGTCGGTAATGGGCGTGATAGTGCTCCATGACCGCTTCACGGGTGGTGCTGCGGATTTCCTCCGGCGTTCCGCCAATGGGACGGGCCAACGGGTGGTCTCCGAGGACGGCGGCGACAAACTTTTCATGGGCTACATCCATGGCATCATCGGCGTCCATGGCGATTTCTTCGATGATGACCCCGCGTTCCTGCTCCAGCTCCTGCGGGTCGATGACCGCGGAGGTGACCATGTCGGCAATGACCTCCATGGCCATGGGCAGGTCCGAGTCGAGCACCCGGGCGTAGTAGCAGGTTGATTCCTTCGCTGTGGCCGCGTTGGCTTCCCCACCGACCTCGTCAAAGGCGTGGGCAATTTCCAGGGCTGAACGCTTCTTGGTCCCCTTGAACAGCAGGTGTTCCAGGAAGTGGGTGGAACCGTGATGCCCTTCGGTTTCATCCCGGGAACCGACCGGCACCCAGAATCCAACCGTGGTTGAACGCTGCCCGGGCATGGCCTCGGTCAGGACCCGCACTCCGCCAGGCAGAATGCTGCGCCGAACCTCGGAACCGCCGTCCCCACGGTGCACCAAGGTGGGGTCGGCCGGATCCACCGAAGAGAACTCACTGGTTGACAGTGAATGCAACGGCAACGGAATCATGACCACTGAGGAACGTCCTTTTCTGGGAAGAAAACTTGGAATCTTGGGGTCTCGCCAACCCCAAAATAGCTTGAACTATTGTCGCATAGCGTCCTGTATTTCAGCTTTGCGTGGGAGCAAGCTCTCACCTCGGCTCCCATGACCATCACCGGCGCACGACCCACCGCCGAACCGAACGCTAGAGCCGTGGATCCAGCGGCTCGGATTCCAGGCCAGCACCCCGAACACCATTTGGTGCACCTTCCACAGCGGTTCGTCCTGGGCGGTCAAGCGCAGGGCCTGAAGTCCAAGAATGTACTCCTGCAAGGCCCGGGATCGCTTGCGGTCCGTGGCCCGTTGTCGCAGGCGCTCCAGGTTTTCCGGCTCCAGGTAGTCAGGACCGTAGATCAGCCGCAGGTACTCACGGCCGCGCACCTTGATGCCGGGCTGCACCCAGCCTTTGGCTCCGCGAGTCAGGTTGCTCCACGGTTTGACCACCATGCCCTCCCCGCCGGTTTGGGTGAGTTCCTGCCACCACTGCACCGCTTCCCGTTCGGAACGTGGATCCTCGAGGTTCACCTGCTGCCACCGGGTTGCGGCAAACACGTCCGGACCGGTCCGGGCCAAACGCCCGGCGATGTCCAGATGCCAACCGTGGTCCCGTTCCTCATGAGTCTGCCCCTCAGAGGCCAGTACCTGGAACGCAGCGAATCGCAGCTCATCGGGTGAACCGACGTATCGGCGGTAGGCTTCGCGGAATTGCACCACGTGCTCGCCACGCTCCCGGGTGCGTGACAGCAGGTCCGTGACATCCAAGCCCGTGGCGGCTGCCTTCTCCAGCACCGAAACACCTGCGGCCATCGCGGCGATCCCGGCGGCGGCAACCGACGCGTAGGTGTCCTTGATCAGGGACTCTGCCTTGAGAGACCAAGGAAGCAGTTCACCGTCCAGCATCACCCAGTCCGTGCCCAGTTCCGCCCATAACCCCGACTCGTCACAGATCTGGTGCGCCCGTTGCAGTAGCTCGCGCTCGGCGGCGCCTCCAGAAACGATCGCCCGGTTCGGGTGTGCAGGGCCCCCAGCCACTCAGCCGGTGCGTTAAAGCGCTTGGGATTGCGGCTGAGCAACAGCACCGCCCGGGATCCCATGTGCTTCTCTTCGCACACCACCGTGGTGATTCCCTGCTTGCGGAAATAGGTGAACGCTTCGGTCGGGTGCTCCAGGTACCCGGGACTCTTGGAGGATTCCGCCGGAGCCATGGTCGGTGGCAGGTAGCGCAACCAGCGCGGGTCAATGGCAAATCGGCTCATGGTCTCCAGCGCCCCGGCAGCCTGCTCCTGGCGAATCCGGATGGTGCCCAGCCCCTTGGCTTTCAAGTGCAGCGGGCCGGTGACATCCTCCATGGACAAAACGCCAGGTTCACGTTGTGGCCCATGTGGGGACTCCAGCGGACGTATCGGTTCGCTGTGTTCTCTGAGGGCGTCCACGGCGACGACTTCTCGTTCCGGGTAGCGCATGGCACTGAGCTGTCCTCCAAAGACGCAGCCAGTATCCAGGCAGGCGGTGTTGTTGATCCACGCCACCTCGGTCACCGGCGTGTGCCCGTAAAGCACCGTGGCCGGCCCGCGGTAGTCCCTGGCCCACGGATAACGCACCGGCAGGCCATACTCATCTTTCTCCCCGGTCACCTGGCCGTACAGGGCGAACGCACGAACCCTACCAGAGGCCCTGCCCTGGTACTGCTGGATCAGGCCGGCGTGGGCGATGACCAAGTTTCCGTCATCAAGCACCATGTGGGAAACCAGTCCGGAGCAAAAGTCGAGCACGTCTCGCTTGAAGTCGGGCCCCTCGGCTTCCAGTTGCTCCAGGGTTCCTTCCAGCCCATGAGCCAGGCTGACCTTTCGCCCGCGCAGAGCCCGCACCAGCTTGTCTTCGTGGTTTCCCGGGACCGCCAGGGCATGCCCGGAGGCGGACATCCCCATCACCAGCCGCAGCACGCCGGCCGAATCCGGCCCGCGGTCCACCAAGTCGCCGACGAAGATCGCCCTGCGACCCTCTGGCGGCAGCGCATCCACCGGACGGTTCAGCTTGTCGCGGCCAATCCGATACCCCAGCCGCTGCAGCAGCAGAACCAGTTCTTCCAGACAGCCGTGCACATCCCCAATGACGTCAAAGGGGCCATGCTGATCCCGGAAGTCGTTGAGTAGCTTGTGCCGCACGACCGTCGCCTGCGCAGCCTCCTCAGGAGTACTTAGAATATGAAGGCGCGCGTAGCCTTCCTTGCGCAGACCCTTCAAGGACTTGCGCAGCTGTTGATGTTGGCGCTCGATGGCCGCGGGCGGAACCCGATACTCGACTCGCGCCTCATTGCGTTCGAGACACAGCCGCAAAGGCATATCCAACACGATGGCTGAGACGAGCGCGTCATGGGCGCGAGCGACCTCAATCAGCTGTTGGCGCGCCGAGTGCTGCACGCTGGTCGCATCAACCACCGTGAGCAAACCCGCTTCCAGCCGTTTGCCGGCCACGAAGTTCAGCGCTTCGAAGGCCGCGGCCGTCACCGATTGGTCGGTCTCGTCATTACCTACCAGTCCCCGAAAGTAGTCACTGGAGAGTACCTCGAACTTGCCAAAGTGTTCGGCAGCGAAGCGCGACTTCCCAGAGCCTGAAGCACCGATCAATAGAACCAGGCCGACCTCCGGGATCAATAACCGACTCATGCCTGCTCCTTTCGAAAGATTGCCATTTGGTTGGTGTTCCGGCTCTTGGTGAGTTATCGCCTATCCCCCGGATCTCCACTGCGTAGCCGTAGCGTGAAGTGATCTCGGAGCACCACGTCGCGAACTGCTCGCGGTCCATTCAAAACGGTGATCCTCATGCCGCATCGTGCCAGCCGCCAGCCGTGGGTAAAGTTCATTGAATTCCGAATTTGGGGTGGTGACGATCACGACCGCCGCAGATGCCTCGGCAAAGACAGAGTTCTCCAATGCTGGAAGCCGCGACAGGTCGATGTGCTCAATGACCTCCATCAGCACGAGTGCGTCGTGATTCCGCAAACGTTCATCGGTGTAGAGAACCGAACTGTGCAGCAGGTCGATACGGCTTCGTTCACTGTCAGAGCGCTCCTCCAGTTGAAGGTTGCGTGCTGCCTGTTGCAGGGAGCGGACCGAGACATCAGTGCCGACAATGCGGGTGAAGAACCGGTCCTGCTGCAGACGACGCAGCAAGGCTCCAGCACCGCATCCCACATCCACCACGCTTTGTGCGCCGCATTCCTTGAGGACGCTGAGAACGGTGTTGGCGCGGTGTACTAGCAACGGCGTTTGACCGGTGGCCGGGGACTCCCGAAGGTCATCTGCCGATTCCCCACCGAGCTCCGTAGAAGCGACAGTCAGTTGTTCCTGCGCCAGACCGACCAGAGCCTTTTGATGGGCGAGGTAGCGCTGCAGGATCAATTCACGTTCCGGATGCTGAGCGAGCCACCCTTCGCCCTGACGGGCAAGCTTTTCGGTTTCATCATCGTTGACCCAATAATGCTTCGAGTCATCCAGTACCGGAAGCAGCACATAGAGTTGGCGCAGCGCGTGATCAAGACGGATCTGCCCCTCCAGCTTCAGGTGGTGATACCTGGATGCGCCCCAATCCTCGTAGTTGGGATCCAAGGGAAGCATTCTAGTTTCGACCGACCATCCCAGTGGCTCAAAAAGCCGCTGAATCAAATCCTCCTGCTGCTTTCCGCGAGCCGAGACCACGGGCAATTCAAGCCTCAATGGCAAAGGTGCCTGCGCCAATTCCGCGTACATTTCACTCATGCCAGTCATGGCACTTCGAAGTACTTTTCCCAGCGCCACAGACATCAGGCTGGATGCGGCATAGGGCCGGTCGTTGACGTAGTAGTCCAGCACGCCGGATTCGCCGCGGAAACGTCGGTTGCGGACCAGCCCGATGGGGTCAACTTCGAGCAGCAATGCCGCGGTGGTGAGCTGGGCTGAGACCTCGGGGTAAAAGACGTGGGCCTGCCCGACGGGCAGGTTGAAGGACTGGACCTTCGCCGGATGCTTGCGTAGCAAGTGGGACAGTGCCGTCGCATCGATCTCGGTTTCCGGGTTCGACTCCAAAGTAATGGTCAACAGCACCTGTGGTCCTCTCGCCTGCGGCAGTTGAGCCTATGCTACTTGGCCTACGCCGATAAACGCCCAGTTGAACCGAGGATTCGTGGATATCGGCGTACTGCGTCAGTTCTGACTGTTTTAGTCGGCGCTAAAATGGATTGGATGCTCTGCGGCGCACGCCCGGAGACCACAGACGAAGGGAAATCCATGCCGGACCAGAAGTCCTTGTACGTGTTCGCCCATCCTGGAGAAGCTACCGCATTCAGCGATGTCGAGCATCTGGTCACTGGCATCGGGAAAATCAACGCGGCAACAGCGCTGGCCGGGGCACTCGCCCAGGGCGATATCCAACGAGTCGTCGTGCTCGGAACTGCTGGGGTTGTCGCGGATGGTGCGGATCGCCCCGCCATGGATACTGTCTACCAGGTGACCAGGGTGCTGCAGCACGATTTTCCCTTGGAAACTGAACCGCTTGCCCCCAGGGGTGAACTCATCGTTCCCGAACACCAACTGACCATGGCCACCGGCGATGTCTTCGTCAGTGATGATCATCAGCGCTCTCGCATCGCCGGGTTGGGTGCCGCCCTGGTGGACATGGAAGGCTACGCCTACGCCAGCATCTGCCAACGCTTCAATGTACCGCTGCAGATCTTCAAGGTGCCTTCAGACTTCGCGGACAGCAGTACCACCATCGAAGACTGGTTGGCTGTGGTGGCCCGTAAGAGCGCACAACTGCGTACGTTCTGGGAACAGCACCTGAACGATGGCGCTTTAGTCGGTTAGTTTCCCGCCCAAAGTTGAATTTCCATTTCAGCCCTCGTCTCTTTGCCACCAGCGACGTACGCTGATGGTGTCGGTATACATCGATTTAAGGTTGGGATTGCTGTGGGCTTTGTCTCTCGCAAACGTAAGAAGCTCGGTAAGGGTCTGACGTTGAACGTGTACAAGTACGGACCATCTGTTTCCAAGAAGGCCGGCCCGTTTACCCTGTCTTCCCGCGGCAATCTCAGTATTCGCCTCGGCAAGGGCCTGGGATTCCGCAAGAAGATCTTCTAGGACCCTCTGTCTGCACGGGACGAGGCGTGGGTGAGCGGCCCGAGGTTTATTCGGCTGCTGCCGGGGCTGGTGCGTGCGTCCATCAGTTGCATAGCTGGCTTCGAACCGTTCCATTTCCAAAATGAACGCGGCTACGTTAGCGGTTGAAGACTTTTTGGTATAACCGGTGATCATCAGCAGCAGTCCAATGGGAATTAGCCCCAACAGCACCGGGGAGCCGGAGGTTACCAACAACAGGATGCCCAGCACCGTTCCCAAACCCGAGACGACCAGACCGGTACGCTCTAGGCCATCTCCGCTGGTGAGCACGAACTCCGTGGACGGAATCGATGGCACTTTTTTGTTTGTCATCAGATGATCGTAGTCCGTCTCGGAGCTACGCGCCCTTCCCTGGCTTTCCTCCCCTGCCAAGCGACGCGGGCACTGCTGCTCAATCTCCTTGTTATCCTTCGGCTCAGCGCCACCACAAAACGCCAGGCCCTGGCCCGCAAGTAGCGGGCCAGGGCCTGGCGTAATGAAGTGGGAAGCTTACTCGGCCGAAGCCAGTGCCTCTTCCTCCACGACCGGGGCGAGCGAGAGCTTGCCGCGGTCATCAATCTTGGTGATCTCAACCTGGATCTTCTGACCCACCGAGACAACGTCCTCAACATCTTCGACGCGCTTGCCGTCGTTGATCTTGCGCAGCTCGGAGATGTGCAGCAGACCGTCCTTGCCCGGGGTCAGCGAAACGAACGCACCGAAGGTGGTCAGCTTCACGACGGTGCCAGGTAGCGTTCGCCCACCTCGGGAACCTGCGGGTTGGCGATCGCGTTGATCGCCGAACGGGCGGCCTCGGCGGCGGTGCCGTCGGTGGCGCCGATCAGCACGGTGCCGTCGTCCTCGATGGAGATGTCCGCGCCGGTGTCTTCCTGGATCTGGTTGATCATCTTGCCCTTGGGGCCGATGACCTCGCCGATCTTGTCAACCGGGATCTTCACCGAGATGATGCGCGGCGCGTTGACGCTGAGCTCATCCGGGGTGTCGATGGCCTGGTTGAGCACGTTCAGGATGTGCAGGCGCGCTTCGCGGGCCTGGGTCAGGGCGGCGCCCAGCACGGAGGCCGGCAGGCCGTCCAGCTTGGTGTCCAGCTGGATCGCGGTGATGAACTCGGAAGTACCGGCCACCTTGAAGTCCATGTCACCCATGCGTCTTCGGCGCCCAGGATGTCGGTCAGGGCGGCGTAGCGGGTTTCCCCGTCCACGGTGTCCGAGACCAGGCCCATGGCGATACCGGCCACCGGCGCCTTCAGCGGCACACCGGCGTTCAGCAGCGACAGGGTCGAGGCGCAGACCGAACCCATCGAGGTCGAGCCGTTGGAGCCCAGCGCCTCGGAGACCTGGCGGATCGCGTACGGGAACTCCTCGCGCGACGGCAGCACCGGCACGAGCGCACGCTCGGCCAGGGCACCGTGGCCGATTTCGCGGCGCTTGGGCGAACCCACGCGGCCGGTTTCACCGGTCGAGTACGGCGGGAAGTTGTAGTTGTGCATGTAGCGCTTGGAGGTGACCGGGCTCAGCGAGTCGATCTGCTGCTCCATCTTCAGCATGTTCAAGGTGGTCACGCCCATGATCTGGGTTTCGCCGCGCTCGAAGATGGCCGAACCGTGGACACGCGGCAGCACCTCGACCTCGGCCGAGAGCTGACGGATGTCGGCCAGACCGCGCCCGTCCATGCGCACCTGGTCGGTCAGGATGCGCTGGCGCACCACCTGCTTGGTGACGGCGCCAAAGGCCTTGGAGATTTCCCCGGCACGATCGGCGAATTCTGCGCCTTCGCCCGACAGTTCGGCGACGATCTCTTCCTTGTAGGCCGATGCCGCGTTGTCGCGGTCCTGCTTGCCGGCGATCTGGTAGATCTCGGTCAGCCTGGAAGTGGCCTTGGCCTCGACGGCTGCGAACACGTCTTCCTCGTAGTCGCGGAAGATCGGGAACTCAACGGTTTCCTTGGCGGCGCGGGAGGCCAGGTCGGCCTGGGCCTCGCACAGCACCTTGATGAACGGCTTGGCAGCCTCCAGGCCCTCGGCGACGACCTCTTCGGTCGGGGCCTGGGCACCGCGTTCGTTGATCAGTTCCCAGGCGTGGTCGGTGGCTTCGGCCTCGACCATCATGATGGCGACATCGTCACCGGCGATACGGCCGGCAACCACCATGTTGAACACGGCGTTCTTCAGCTCGGAGTGGCGCGGGAAGGCAACCCACTGCGGGCCGTTGCCGTCGTCAACCAGGGCCACGCGTACGCCACCGATCGGGCCGGAGAACGGCAGACCGGAGAGCTGGGTGGACATGGAGGAGGCGTTGATGGCGACCACGTCGTAGAGCTCATCCGGGTGGATGGCCATGACGGTGACGACTACCTGAACCTCGTTGCGCAGGCCCTTGACGAAGGCCGGACGCAGTGGGCGGTCCATCAGGCGGCAGGCCAGGATGGCCTCGGTCGAGGGACGGCCTTCACGACGGAAGAAGCTGCCCGGGATGCGGCCGGCAGCGTACATGCGCTCCTCGACGTCCACGGTCAGCGGGAAGAAGTCGAAGCCCTCACGCGGGTGCTTGCCGGCAGTGGTGGCCGAAAGCAGTGCGGTTTCTTCGTCAATGTAGACCATTGCCGAACCAGCGGCCTGCTTGGCCAGGCGGCCGGTCTCGAAGCGGATGGTGCGCTGTCCGAAGCGGCCATTGTCAATGACTGCCTCGGCAAATTGGATTTCTGGACCTCCATTAAGGGGGTGCTCCTTTCGGTCGCTCCCAATGCTTGGGACATGGCGAACCGTGTAGCCCTACCCAGATCTGTCTTCGATCGAGACTCGCGCTTCGGTGCGTTCCAAAGCGAAAGCCACTACCGAGGACCGCGATCTAGAAGCGGTCGGGACCTACGGTGTCGCAGTCTTGGGAGATATTTTTCATCATGGGTTCCGGTACAACCTGAAGACCCACATATAAGCGTACCGGGAATTGCAAAAAGTCGCAGTCACCCACAACACTTACTGTGCGGCGCGCGTGAAGGAGTACTTCGATTCATTTACCGTTTCGACCCAAAGTCAAGCGATTCACCACTCTGTCCGACGGCCATCGATAGCTATCGGTTACGCAGTGCTCGACGAATATGTCTTGGTGCCGTTGCCCTTGATAGCAGGCGAATGGCTCGGTCTCTATCCTGCGCTGTGTGCATTTGCCCTTGATGGATTCGAAGCCATTTCGCGGCTCTCACTCCTCCGCTGAACGTAAACATTGCCCAGCCGGCGGGAGCAGCACTCAACCACATAACTTCCATGGTCGTCAGTGGGCTTCCTAGAACTGCTGTGGATGCCAAAAGTACTGTCCACAAGGTCCACCATAGTCCGTTCTTTACAGCCTTGAGCCGCACAGTATCTAATGCGGAGTCCTTTGTCTTGCTAAACACCTGCGTTGAAAAAATATCGAGGGCATCATGCGAGCGTTGGAGTTCCAAGCGCAACTCTTGCTCCCGGGCCGTGATTCGCTCCAACATGCCGTCTTTTTCGGCCAGTGAGTTTTTGTCAATTCTGTTCAGTTCTTCCAGCCGCCTCACCGTTTTCGTGAGGCGCTCGTTGTCGCTAACGAGGTCCGGGTAAGAAGGACGATCCTTGCGGGCCTGTCGAAAGTTGAAGCTCCGTATTTCCTTACCGGCTGTACTCGGCGTGTCGAAACTGACGGCGGCAGCTAATGCAGCAAGTGGAATATGCTGACTGTGGCCAATTGCGGTAGCAACCGGAATTTTACTTTTAGCGATCGCGTCGATCATTTGCGCATCATCAAAGATTAGGAAATCTGAATCAAAGCCGCCACCCCGGAGAATCACGATCATGTGAGCCGCGTCTGGGCTGGTTCGGTTGTTTTCCGAACTGATGGCCTTTGCTATTCGGTCTATTGCATGATCCCCCTGTACCCCGGTGACTTCCTGCACTATTTCTATGCGTGTGTCTGCTGCCACACCTACTGCATTTCTAAAGTCGTCTAACACCTGCGAGTGGTAACCGCACAGTAGCCGTATCCGCAAAACCTCTTGATTAATCCCGCTGAGAGAAATCTTAGTGTTGGGTTTGGCCGGTAGGTTAAAGCGCCGTGAAACTGATTCCCGATAGCGGGCGATAGGCCCCTTGGCTGAGATTTTCCGTACCGGAATTCGATTCGTCTCTTGCGATTCGTTCGAGCCCACTATCCACACAGGGTTCCGTTGCGAAGGATCGTACTCTGGTCGCGCGTTGACCTGTAGTACAGATCCCTCTGCCGTTCCGGCTGGCAGTAAAGAAGAGTGGGCTTTCAGCCGGATATCCGTCTTCTCGTCCCTTAGGGTGAGATAGCTAGTGGAGCCATAGGTACTTACTTTGCCAACAACTTCGCCGGTGAATTCCGCACGGCCAACGCTCGATACAGCCTGCGCAACTTTTCGTCGCTGCTCCTGGAGTGATGATGTTTGGCGATCCTGATACTGCCATCGAGTTGAATCCATGACAGCACCCTAGTCGACGGCCCCGACAGACAAGGGTGCACATGTATACGAGGGCCCCTTTGAACGCCTATTTGCGGTAGCCGACCTCCGGGCTGGGGCTAAAAAATCCGAGACCGGAGATCCTGCTAATTCTTTGCTTCCAGCCGACACAGCAGGCAGTTATCTGTTCCTTTCGACTGCTACACGGCTTTCAAGGGTCGACCTGATTTCTGAGCGAGGAAGCGTTTCCTTCAGGAACGGTTCCTCGCGTCAGCTAGAAAGTTACCAAGCGTCGCGCGCACTTAGCCGGGCTGCGGCCATGGAGGCGCCAAGGATGATGGTGCGCATGAAGCGTTCGGCCGCTTCAACCAGCAGGCGCTCCCCGTCGTCAACGGCTTCGCGCAGCGTCATGGGAATCGGCACGATCGAGGCGATGGCGTCGATGCCGATATCGTGCACGTCGCGGCAGCCGCGGCCCAGAGTGCCAGCCAGCGCCACCACTGGTACGCCGTGCAGG
>NZ_BAXF01000012.1:0-20826 GCF_001310435.1 Arthrobacter sp. JCM 19049
GGACCGCGCACTAGCGCCGCGGCCCAACCACCCTAGCCGGCGACCTTCTGCACCCGGTGTCCCAGCTGATGGGTGGGCACCCGGAAGGTTTCCCGGGCGGTCAGCGCCGAGATGCTGGCCACCAGGGCGACCGCGGCGGTGAACAGGCTGATCTGCACCCAGCCCCCGGGCTCCAGTCCACCCATCGCCGCAACGATCGAGGGGGCGAAGCCGGCCATCAGGAATCCGAGCTGGGTGCCGATCGCCAGGCCGGAGAAGCGCACCTGGGAGGAGAACATCTCCGCATAGAAGCTGGGCCATACCGCATTGGCGGCCGCGTAGGCGCAGGAGAAGACCAGCAGGGACAACGCGAACTGCAGCAGCGTGTTGCCGCTTTCCATGGAACGGATGTAGAAGGGCATGAAGGCGGCCGAACCCAGCGCGCCGTAGATGTACACCGGCTTGCGTCCGATCTTGTCGGCCAGCATGCCAAAGAGCGGCTGAGTGAACAGCGCACCGATGTTGCCCACGACCACCAGCCACAGGGTGATCGACTCATCCAGGTGGCCGATGGTCTTGCCGTAGGAGATCGCCAGGGTGCCGTAGACGGTGGAGACGGCGGCGATGAACGCGCACAGGATCACCCGCAGCACGTCCCGCCAGTGGAAGCGCAGCAGTACGCCCAGCGGCAGCTTGGCGATTTCATTGTTCTTCTTCGCGGCCTCGAACTCCGGGGTCTCGTGCAGGGAGCGGCGGATGAAGTAGGTCACGATGACCACCACGGCCGAAAGCCAGAACGGGATGCGCCAGCCGATGCCGAACTTGATCTCATCGGGCAGGGCCACCACGGGAATGAACACCAGGGCGGCCAGGATCTGCCCGCCCTGGGTGCCGGTCAGCGTCCAGGAGGTAAAGAAGCTGCGGCGGTGATCCGGGGCGTGTTCCAGGCTCAGTGAGGAGGCCCCGGCCTGCTCGCCCGCGGCGGAAAGCCCCTGCAGCAGCCGGGCCAGCACCAGCAGGATCGGCGCCAGCCAACCCACCTGGTCGAAGGTCGGCAGGCAGCCGATGGCGAAGGTGGCCGCGCCCATCATCACCAGGGTGAACATCAAGACCTTTTGCCGGCCAATCCGGTCCCCGAAGTGTCCGAGGATCACCGCACCAATGGGTCGGGCGATGTAGCGAAGCCGAAGGTCGCCAGGGACATCACCGCGGCATTGGTGTCCGCGTCGGGGAAGAAGATGTGCGGGAAGATTAGGGCCGCGGCGGATCCGAAGATGAAGAAGTCATAGTATTCGACGGCGCTTCCCATGAAGCTGGCCAATGCCGCCTTGACCGGCGTGCGCTGGGGGACCGGCGGATTGCTGGCGTCCGCCCCCTGGTGGATGTGTGACATCAAGATCTCCTCGAATCAGGTCCTGGGTCCTACTGAAATTCTCCGCTTGTGCGCTATGCGTACACTTGTGCGTAAAACGTACATGGATATAGAGTAGAGCTAAATCACAATCGAGACAATCCCCTTCGCCGCAACGTCCGCATCGCGGTCCGGCACCAGCGATTGCCACGCCACCGGACGCTGTCTGAAGATGGAGGCAGGGCCAGCAGCAACTGACCCGCCCCATCCGGCGGTTCCGGCGAAGGTCGAAGAACGCGAATGGGGAGCACCCGGTGAGCACCACAGCACAGTCCTATCTGGTCGGTCTGATCGGCGACGGCGTCATGCCCTCGCTGACCCCGCCGCTGCATGAACGCGAAGCCGATCAGCACCGGCTGCGCTATCTTTACCGGCCCATTGACCTGACCGAAATCCATCGCCCCGCCCAGGACGTGGGGCAGTTGCTGCGCGCCGCCGCGGAGCTGGGCTACAACGCCTTCAACATCACCCACCCCTGCAAGCAGCTGGTGATGGAACACCTGGATGAGATCAGCCCGAACGCGGCTAGCATCGGGGCCGTGAACACCGTGGTGATCCGGGACGGGAAGTTCCACGGGCACAACACGGACGCCTCCGGGTTCGGCTGGGCACTGGCCACCGGGCTTCCGCAGGTGCCGCTGGAGACCGTGCTGCAGCTGGGGGCTGGCGGTGCCGGGGCGGCCGTTGCCTACGCACTGCTGGATTCCGGGGTGCGCCACCTGATCCTCGTTGACCCGGAGGAGCAGCGCGCCCGGCAACGTGCGGCCGCGTTGAGCCAGAATTTCCCTAACCGGCAGATCAGCACCGCCACACCCCAGCAGGCTCCGCAGCTGCTGGCGCAGGTGGACGGGCTGCTGAACGCCAGCCCGATTGGCATGCACCATCATCCGGGCCTGCCGCTGGAACTGACAAACCTCGAACCCCGCCACTGGGTGGGGGACTGCGTCTACCGTCCGGTGGACACCGAACTGATCACCACCGCGCGGGAACGCGGCTGCCGGGTGCTCGATGGCGGCAACATGGCGGTGGGTCAGGCCGTGGACGCGTTCGAGATCATCACCGGAATCCGCCCCGATGCCGTCCGGATGCGTGAACACCTGCTGCAGATGCTGGAGCCGGACTCTGATGCGCACCTCCATCGCCACCGTCTGCCTCTCCGGCACCCTGGAGGAAAAGATGCTCGCCTGCGCCAAGGCCGGGTTCGACGGCATCGAGATCTTTGAACAGGACCTGACCGTCAGCCCCAAGTCCCCGGGGGAGGTCCGCGCCCTGGCCCAGCGCCTGGGACTGAGCCTGGACTTGTTCCAGCCGTTCCGCGACTTTGAAGGGGTGGACCCGGCCACGCTGGCGGCCAACCTGCGCCGGGCCGAGGAAAAGTTCAAGCTGATGCAGCGCCTGGGCATGGATCTGATCCTGCTCTGCTCCAATGTCGCCACCGCCACCATTAACGATGACGAATTGTTTGCCGACCAGATCCGCCAGTTGGCCGACCTGGCAGAGCGCTACCAGGTGCGCATTGCCTACGAGGCGCTGGCCTGGGGCAAGTACGTGAACACCTACCAGCACTCCTGGCGCATCGCCCAGCTGGTGGACCGGCCAAACGTGGGGATCTGCCTGGACTCCTTTCACATCCTCTCCCGCGGGGATGACCCGGCGGACATTGCCCGGATCCCGGGGGAGAAGATCTTCTTTGTCCAGTTGGCCGATGCCCCGGCCATGAAACTGGATGTGCTCTCCTGGTCCCGCCACTACCGGGTGTTCCCGGGCGAAGGCGGCTTCCAGCTGGATCAGTTCATGGCCCAGCTGGTGCGCTCGGGCTATGACGGGATCGTGTCGTTGGAAATCTTCAATGACGTCTTCCGCCAATCCAATGTCGTGCGCACCGCCGTGGACGGGTTGCGCTCACTGATCTGGCTGCAGGACCGCACCATGGAACTGATGGGCCGCGAAGCCAACGGCTACCCGTTGCAGCTGCGCGCCCTGCCCGAGGCGCAGGCGCCGGAAGGGTTCGACTACGCCGAGATCCGCACCGAGGACCCTGAACTGGTCGCCGGGATGCTGGCCCAACTGGCTTCAGCTTCCACGGCCAGCACCGGCGCAAGCCGGTCCAGCTGTGGAAGGCCGGCAACGCGCGCATCATCATCAACACCCAGCGCAGCCGCGGGGTCACCGCCCAGGTCTCGGGCTTCGGGATCCAGGTGCCCGACGCACGGCCGAGTACCGAGCGCGCCCGAGCACTGCTGGCCCCGGTGGTCCCGCGCCACCACACCAGTGACGAACAGGAGCTGACCGGGTTCTTCGCCCCGGATGACACCGAGGTCTTCTTCTCCAGCCCCCAGGCCACCGCCGCCTGGGAGGCGGAATTCGGGGTTGGCGCCCCGGCCACCCCGGCCGGGCCGATCACCGGAATTGACACGTGAACCTCGCCCAGCCCTGGCAGGCATTCGATGAATCCGTGCTGTTCTACACCAGCACTTTGAACCTGCAGGCCATCGCCGGAACCGAGGTCCCCAGCCCCATGGGGCTGGTGCGTTCCCAGGTGCTGCGCACCCCCGACGCCGCGGTGCGCCCTGGCCCTGAACATCGTGCCCCAGGGCCTGGAGGCGACCATCGAGCGCAACCACGAATACCCGGAGCACATCGCGGTGGCCACCACCGACATCATCGCGCTGGCGCGTCGGGCGGTGCAGGCCGGCATGGAGTTCCTGCCCGTGCCGGCAAACTACTATGAAGACCTGGCTTCCCGCTTCGAGCTGTCCGAAGAGCAGCTGCAGACGCTGCGCGAACTGAATCTGCTCTTCGACCGGGACGAGCACGGCGTGTTCCTGCACTTCTACACCGCCACCGTGGGCAATCTGTTCTTCGAAGTCGTGGAACGCCGTGACGGCTACGATGGGTACGGGGCGCCGAACGCCCGATCCGGCTGGCGGCGCAGTTCGAAAGGAACCGCCTCACCGGTCGATAACCAGCGACAAAGTGGAAGCGGGGATGCTGCGCGTGGCCGAACAACCGGACTACTACGTGAAGTCGGCCGAGAAGACCCTGGCGGTGCTGCTGGCCTTCTCCGCGCGAAGCGACCCCCTGACGGTGTCCCAGGTGGCCGCGACCACCGACGTCACCCGGGCCACCGCCCGGCGCTTCCTGCTGACCCTTGTGGATTTGGGCTACCTGGAAAGTGTGGGCAACGCGTTCCGCCAAACCCCCAGGGTGCTGGACATCGGGGCCTCCTACCTCTCCGGGCTGACGCTGCCGCAGGTCGCGGCCCCGCACCTGCAGCGCCTGGCCCGCGAGCTGGAGGAAACCACCTCGCTGTGCGTGCTGGACGGGCAGGACATCCTTTACGTCGAGCGGGTGCTTTCCCCGCGCCTGCACTCGCTGAACACCGCCATCGGCAACCGGATGCCCGCCTGGGTCACCTCCATGGGCCGGGTACTGATGGCGGGGCTGCCGCACGATGAGCGGGAACGGTTCCTGTCGCGGATTGAGTTGACCCATTACACCTCCAAAACCGTGGCGAGCATCGATGAGCTGCGCGAGGAGCTGGAACTGGTGGCGGACCAGGGGTGGTCGATGGTCGCCCAGGAGCTGGACGAGGGGTTGCGCGGCCTGGCGGTTCCGGTGTATCGCGGCCAGCAGCTGCTCGGGGCCCTGAACGTCTCCGTGCAGCCCGGGCGGGTTGGCTCGGATTCCATTACCGAGCAGATGATTCCCCTGATGCTGCAGACCGCCCGGGACATTGCTGATGACTTCGGCGGGCGGATCGCCGCGAACTAGCTGCGGCAACCCTCCTTGGCCAGGAGACCGCAGACCGCAGAGCGGCGGCCGGGCCGGACAGCGGGCCGTGGACGAGCGGTGCAACGGCAATGCGCCCTGCTCGTCCACGGCTGGGCGGCTAGGCGGAAAGCGCCGCAATCTCCTGTTCAAGCAGGGCCGAAAGGCGCTTCACGCCCTCGGTGATGGTCGGCTCGTCCACCGCGCAAAATGCCAGGCGCAGTTTGTTGCTGGACTCTTCTCCCGGGCTGAAGGCGGCACCGGGGATGAAGATAACCCCGGACTTCACGCCCTCCTGCAACAGTTGGTAGGTGTCGATGCCCTGCGGCAGGGTCAGCCAGATGAAGAACCCGCCTTCCGGGCGGGTGTAGCTGATACCCTCGGGCAGGTACTGCTCCAGTGCGCTGAGCATGGCATCACGGCGTGCCGCATACAGCTGGCGGTAGTCATCGATCTGGCCCCGCCAGTCGTGTTCCTTCAGGTAGTCGCTGATGATCATCTGATTCAGCGTCGGTGGGCACAGCGCCACCGCCTCCCCGGCCAGGTAGAAGCGCCGGAACAGGTGCGTGGGAACCGCGGCCCAGCCAATGCGCAGGCCGGGGGAGAGGATCTTGGAAAACGAGCCCATGTAGATGACGTTCTGCGGATCCAGGCTGCGCAGCGTGGGGGCGGGCTCGCCCTCGTAACGCAGCATGCCGTACGGGTTGTCCTCCAGCACCAGCACTCCGGCGGCGCGGCAGATGTCAACGACGCGTTGGCGCCGTTCGGCGGCCAGGGTGATCCCCGAGGGATTGTTGAAGTTCGGGATGGTGTACAGGAACTTCACCCGTTCCCCGGCAGCGCGTAATTCCTCGATGCGACGTTCCAGGGCTTCGGGGACAATTCCGTCCTCGTCGGTCAGCACCGGGGCTGCCTTGACCTGGTAGGCCTCAAAGGTGTTCAGGGCCCCGACATAGGTCGGGTCCTCGCAAAGCACGGTGTCGCCGGGATCGCAGAAGACCTTGCAGGCCATGTCCTGGGCCGACTGGGAACCGTTGGTCACCACCACGTCATCGAAGTCGACGTTGTCGATGCCTTCGGCCGCCATGACCTCCAAAATCTGGCCGCGTAGCTCCTCGGTGCCCAGGCCCGAACCGTATTGCAGGGCCACCGGCCCCTGCTCAACGATGATGCGCCGGGAGATCTCGCCCAGCTTCGCCAGCGGAAGGGACTGCAGGTAGGGGTTGCCTCCGGCAAGGGAAACGAGTGAGGGGTCCAATGACAGCTCGAAAACGTCGCGGACGGCCGACTGTTTAATGCCGGCGGCGCGTTCGGAGAACAGGGTTTCGTGCTGGGCGATGATGGACTCGTTGGCGGGTGAGACCGACATGGTGCTCCTCAACTAGAGTGGCGTGTCGGCGGTGGCGTCCGGGAAGCCGCGCGAGGAACCCGGTGGGAGGCGACACTGCCGAAGTTTTCCGATGAACTACTTAAGTATTCTGACAGGAAAACGGACGCTTGGCACTAGTTGGCGTCAATTCTGGCTTTTGTCATCCTGCTGACCGGTCGGGGGTTGTTCGCGGCTGGCCAGCCAGGCCTCAATGCTGGCCGGGCGGATCCGGCGGTGCGTCCCCCGATA
The DNA here is from genome assembly GCF_001310435.1 of Arthrobacter sp. JCM 19049. Lineage (NCBI taxonomy): Bacteria > Bacillati > Actinomycetota > Actinomycetes > Micrococcales > Micrococcaceae > Arthrobacter > Arthrobacter sp. JCM 19049. Next base: position 6,780 of record NZ_BAXF01000012.1, read on the forward strand.
CTCAACGGGAATGATGCCCGAATCGGTCAGCTTGCGAAGATAGCTGTTGGAGATGCCGGCCATCTGCGCGGCCTGCGAGGTATTGAGCAGCCGCTCGGGGGTACCGATGCTGACCGCCTCTCCTTCCGAAAGCCGGCGCAGCGCCTCCAACAGGACCTGTTGTGCGGCGGCTGGCAGCTGCAGGGCCGTTCCGTTGACGAAGACCGTCGTGTCTTGTGCCTCAGCCAGGGCGCGGGCCAGCTTCTTGGCCTGTTCATCTTCTAGCGCGTCGAAGGTGCGTACCTTACTTAATGCAGCGGTGGGGGAAGCCATACTTCCATCTTGCCCCAGTTGCCGGTGCGTTGCACTGCTTCACTTGTTGACGGTACGAAAACCGGTATTGCTGCTGGCAGAGTCGGGCGAATTATGACTGCGCGCCGACACGCGGTAGCGGTTGCAGTAGGAATCGTGGCAGAGGTGGGAGCCGCCGCGAAGAACCCTCCCATCTCCGATCGTGGGGCCGGTCGGGTCCTTGAGCGGGCTATTGCGATAGTACTTGGGGAGGAACCAATCGCGGCACCATTCCCATGCGTTCCCGGCAACGTCGAAAAGTCCTACGGGGTTGGGTGGATAGCTTTTGACCGGAGAAGTGCCTGTGTAGCCGTCCTCGGCGGAATTGCGCTGGGGGAAGTTCCCTGCCAGATGTTGCATTGATGCCGACCTCCCGGCATCAATTCGTTGCCCCACGCGTAGCGCTGTCCCTCGACCAACCCACGCGCGGCGTATTCCCACTGGGCCTCGCTGGGCAGCGCTCGTCCAGCCCAGCGGCAGTAGGCCATCGCGTCATTCCATGAAACCTGGACGACCGGATGATCCGCGAGGTCCTGCCAGGAAGAGTCGCGGCCGGTGGGATGGCGCCAGTTCGCTCCGCGAACCCCGAGCCACCACGATGTCCCAGTTGCGGATCCGATGACATCGGAGCTCGGTGCGCTGAGATATCCGCGAAAGACTGCTGAGTATCCGAGCCGCTCAGATTCCGTTAGGTAACCGGTGGCTTCGGTAAAACAAGCAAATTGCTCATTGGTGACCAGGGTGGCGTCCATGGAAAATCCAGAAACCTGAACCCGGTGTAGTGGCAACTCACCGTCGGCTGGATAACCTTCAGCAAAATGGTCGCCCATCTCGAAGCTGCCGGAGGGCAGATGAACCTGAGCTAGCGCATGCAGTCCAGGTGAGCGACCGTTTACGAGCACCGAACCGGACGATGAGCCAACGGCTGGGGTCCTGACGGTGACCCAGTTGCTCTGGGACTCGGGTGACAACAGCTCATGATCATGGGGCGGGCTCGGTACGCGGGGTGTCGATTTGCAGGTGCAGCAAATGCTTGACTGAATCGCAGAGCGCGTCGATGAGCCGATCGGTGCGTTCCTCATCCGGGTCCGAAAGATGCTGCAGACTGATGCCGTCGATCCCTGCGATCACCATCCGCGAGACGGTATCAAAATCGATATGGGCAGCTTCGCCCATTGCTTCAGCGGCACTGCGGAAGATCGCGCTGGTGGAGGCGATCCATGCGCCATACATGGAACGATTGATCGTCCTTGCCGCGGCAATTTCCTGTTCATCCACGAGCCGGGTCGAACGCAGGAGCAGTTCAAAGGTCGTGACCTGCTCGTGCGGGGCGGATAGCATGCGCCGCCAGATACGCCGGATGTGTCGTTCAACCGCGTCATCCAGACTCGTGGGACCGGGCATCGGGTCAAGCTCGCGCGCGTAGTCCCGGCTTAGGTAGTTGTAGACCTCGTTGAGTAGTTCATCCTTGTTCCGGAAACAGTAATGCAGGGCAGCGAGTGGGGCGCCTGCTTCAGCGGCTATTCGACGGGTCGTTGCCGCTGCCATTCCCTCAGCTGCGATGACGCGGGCAGCAGCTTCGATGAACTGACGGCTACGCTCTTCGACCGAAACTCGCGCCATACTTCATTCCTTTCATTGCCCGGCCGGGAAAGATCCACGCCTGATATGACCCTAACCCAAGCACTGTTTCTCGCTGTTCATCAGCCGATGAAGCACTGATTTTTAACATTTTCCAGCAAAAGCTGGTCAAGTGACTAAGTCATTTGACATACTACTGGAAGTTGTAAGGCGGATCACAATCCGTGGGCGAGAATGACGAGGGAGGCGACGGCATGGCGGCACAGTTGATCGTGCACGGAGGAGTTGTACCTGAGCTCGGTCTTGACTCCGGGGCAAACGCTACGGAGGTGGCCGGAAGGCCGAGCGCGGTTGCGATGAGCGATGGCCGAATCACCGCCATCGGTGGTGAAGAATTGCTGCAGCTGGCCGATGGATCGACGAGGATCATCGATGCACAGGGTGGGGTAATCTTGCCCGGCATCAATGATGGTCACCTGCATTTTGCCGCCAGTGCGATGACCCGATACGCGCACCTTCAGCTCAAGGATGCGCAGTCCTGGCAAGAAGTCGTTGACCGCATTGAGGCAGCTTCCCCCGACCCCGGCGGCTGGGTACGCGCTGCCGGATGGGATGAAGCGGTGCTGGGAACCGATGGCAGCGAGAACCTGGCCACGGCTCGGCCTGATACACCGGTAGTTGCCTTCGATGCCTCCGGCCACCAGGTGATGGTGAACGATGAAGCGCTCCGTCGCATGGATCTGGGAGAAAAAGTTCCGGACGTGCCTGGGGGAGTAGTGGGTCGAAACCACGACGGCAGCGTCAATGGCCGATTCGCAGACGCAGCCATGCGCCTGGTCAACGATTCCCTGCCGCCATTTGCCGAAGACCAACTGCGCCAAGCGTTCCTGCGGTTCCAAGACGAACTGCATATGCTGGGCGTCACTTCACTGACGGATCCCGGACTGGGGCCCGGAGGTCGAACTCTCATGGCTGCCAGCTGTGACACGCCATCGTTGCAGATCCTGACGGAGCTCGCACGGGATGGCCTGCTGAGCTTGCGGGTGAATTGCCTGCTGCTCTTTGCTGGCACCGGCGGTGAGTCGGCGCAGTCGGTGCGCGAGGGGCTTGAGAGCGCTCTACCCGCCCTGGCCGAAGATGTTGACCCCTTGCGCCTCCGTATCGCAGGGGTCAAGGTTTTCGCTGACGGCATCCCACGCTCAGGCACAGCTTGGTTCCATGACGAGTATCAGCTCCCCTGCAGCCACGGGCACGGCGCATTAGTGCTTGAGGGAACGAGCGACGAAGATCGCGTCGACCAGTTTCGTGCGATTCTTGCACAAATCGACGCCGCAGGTTTGCAGGCCGGTGTCCATGCCACCGGAGACGCGGCCACCGAGGCGTTTATCGAGGCCGTCGAGTCACTACCGGATCCGCGCGGGGCCAAAAACAATCGGCACTACGTCATACATGGAGCATTCGCTGACAACTCCGTTTTGCAACGCATGGCCCGAGCCGGTATCGGTTACAGCACCAATCCCTCGATCCGCTCGGAAGCTGGAGCGCTGATGCAAAGGCTCCTCGGACAGCAACGCTTCGAAGCGCAGCAGCCCCTGGCCACAGCGGCAGAACGGGGAGTCGGTGTTTCATTGGCTTCCGACTCACCGGTGACCAGCCCCGACTGGCGCCAGAGCGTTATTGCCGCAGTTACCCGCAACACCAGCGCGGGACCGGGAGACGGGGAGCCGGAACGGCTCACCCAGGCCCAAGCCTTGGCGATGATGACCCAAACTCCAGCCTGGCAAGACCACGCTGAGCAGGACAAGGGCTGGATCCGTGAGGGATATCTAGCCGACCTGTGCATTTTGCGAGACCCGCTCAGTGCCCGGGTGGAAGAGCTGCTGAATAACCCCACCAGCTACACCATCGTGGGCGGGAACGTCGTCTACGAACGGGGCTGAAGGCCGGGAACCCCGGTCGTATCAGGCAACTGCTAGCAACGCCACCGGGACCTCGCAAAAGATTGCCACCGTCACGGTTCAGGCGCAGAGCCGCTTGTGGGTCCGAACCATTTTCCCGATCAGGGCGCGAGCCAACTGCGCACCATTTACACCACTGATTTCTCACCCGATAGGTACCTCCATGAAAACGAAAACACTTGCAGCTGTTGTTACCTCACTGGCCTTGGGGGCCAGCCTCACCGCATGTTCCTCTCAGGATCAGGCGGCAGCCGAGCCGAACGCGGACGGGAACATTACGCTGAACGTCGGCACCATAGGCATTGCCTCCGACGCTGCGATCAACACCGCCATTGAGAAGGGCTACTTTGCCGACGAGGGCCTCGAAGTGAAGACCACCGTCGTCGCAAACCCGCCAGCGGGCATCGCCGCAGCCCAATCCGGTCAGCTGGACCTGGCATATACCCCTTCCATCCCGCTGATCAACGCAATGTCCCAATCCGTGGATCTCAAGGTGGTCGGTCCCGCTGACGGTTACGACGCCGCAGCCCTGAAGGATGAGGCACCGGCCAAGTCGATGACACGGGCCTCTTCGTGCGCCCCAACAGCGGGATCAGCCGAGCCAAGGATCTGGAAGGCAGGAAGGTGGCAGTGCCAGCTCGAAAGGCCCAGCTGGAAGTCACCATCGCCAACATGGTGAGCAAGGACGGTGGAGATCCTTCAAAGATCAACTGGATGGTGCTCGACCCCGCCAGCTCGCTGCAGTCGTTGCAGCAATCACGGGTAGATGCCGCCGGCCTCGTTGCCCCGTTCTCTACAAATGCCGGGGCCGAGGGCATGGATCTGCTCGGGAGCCCAGGACTGGAATTCTTCGGGCCCGGCGCCGTGGGCCTATGGGTTGCCGGCGGCGAAAAGGTGGAGCAGAACCCCGAAGCCATGGCCGGTTTCCAACGTGCCATCGTGAAGGCCAACGCCTATGCCAATGAACACCAGGAGGAAATGGAGAAGAAGGCCGCCAAGATCACCGGGATCGATGAGCAAACCATCAGCACCGGGGCGGATAACTACTGGCCATCCGAAGTTGCCCTTGATGACCTGACCCACGTGGATGAACAGCTGGTGCAGCTCGGTTACCTTCCGAAGGGAGTGGATCTTGATGACTCCGTCATCTTCAGTGCAAACTAGCCCGCGGATGAGCGGCCGGAGGGCAACCCCCGCGCGCCGGACGACCGCAAGGACAGCAAATACCCTGGAAGCTCCGGCAACGAAAGCTGCACTTGGCGCACTGGGAGCACTGCTGCTCCTCGGGCTATGGCAGGCAACAGCCGCCGCGGGAATCTTCGGTACGGGACTACCCACCGTCAGCGCGACGTTGGGGGAACTGACCCAACTGCTTGCCAGCTCCGAATTCTGGAGTGAAACGGCCATCACGATCTGGCTTGCCCTGCTCGGACTTGTACTTTCGATAGTCGCCGGAGTCATCCTGGGGCTGCTTATCGGCTCCCTGAGCACGGTGCGCTACGCGACCCTGGCAGTCGTAGAATTTCTCAAACCAATCCCGCCGATCGTCGTCTTGCCACTTTGCGTCATGATCTGGGGGCCGACCAGCCAGATGGCGTTGGTACTGGTGCTCATCGGAACGGTCCTGTCCACCACAATTCAGGTCATCGCGGGCGTCAACGACACCGACCCGGTCGCAACCAACACTGCACGATCCTTCGGCATGGGACCCGCCGAACGCCTGTGGCGCATCACGTTGCCCTCGGCGTCCCCTTATATCGGCACCTCCGTTCGCATCGGCGCCCCCTCGGCGCTCATTATCGTTGTGGTCGCCGGGCTCCTTGGCGGTGCTCCAGGATTGGGCAGCAGCATTTATGGCGCCCAGGCGGCAGGGGACTTTCCTCGGGTGTACGCACTGGTGTTGGTGCTGGGTGTGCTCGGGTTGCTTGCCCAGAATGGGGCCGTCTTGATTGAACGCAAGGTTCTGCACTGGCATCCGGCCTTCAGGAGGAAGCAAAGTGAAACGGCATCTTCTCAACCTCACGTTGGCGGTACTGACTCCGATTGTTTTGATCGCTGCCTGGTTCGGAGCTTCCAACTCATCGACCAATGCCTTCTTCCCACCCCTGCGGCAAATTCTTTCCCGCTTCGCCGATCTATGGTTATTCGAACACTTTGTCAGTGACATTCTGCCGAGTATGAAAAATCTCGTTCTGGGGTTCCTTATCGCGGTAGTGCTCGGTGTATTGATCGGGTTCGTCCTGGCTACGGTCCCGTTGTTGCGGGCCATGTTCGAACCCAGCCTGCACCTGTTGCGCGGGATTCCGCCGGTGGCGCTGGTGCCGATTCTAATCACCTTGGTCGGTTTTGGTGACGAGATGCGTATTGCTTCCATCGTGATCGCCGCGGTCTTTCCCACCATGATCGCCACCATGGATGGCATCAAAGCGGTGGATTCTTCCTTGAAGGATGTGTGCACCGTGTACCAGCTGTCCCGCCGCGACCGGCTCATGTCCGTGTATCTTCCCTCCGCCGGACCGCAGATTGCAGCGGGCATGCAGGTCAGTTTGTTGGTGGCGTTCATCGTCATGATCGCCTCGGAGATGATGGGCACTGCACAGGGGATCGGTGCCATGACGCTGTTGGCCCAACAGACCTTCATGGCTGCGGACATGTGGGCCGGGATTCTCTTGCTGGGTTTCATCGGCTTCGCCAGCAATATGGTCTTTGACATCTTCAAGAACCGGGCCTTGTCCTGGTACATCGGATCCAAGAAACTGGAGAAAGTACAGTGAACTCCACGATTGACAACCCGACTCAGCACACCGAGCCCACGACACGGGTGCCGCGACTGCAAGTCGAGGCACTAGCCAAAACCTACGGCACGGGTCCAAAATCGGTCGAGGTCATCGAAAACCTGTCGTTCAGCGTCAACGCCGGGGAAATGGTGTGCATCGTTGGCCCTTCCGGGGTTGGCAAAACGACGTTGCTGAAGTGCCTTGCCGGGCTGCATTCCTGCAGCGGCGGCAGCATGAAGATTGACGGCAAGGTGGTCAGTGGCCCGCCAGCGGAAATGGCGTTGGTGTTCCAGGACTACTCGCGCTCGCTGATGCCGTGGCTGACGGTCGAGAAAAACTTGCGCCTACCCCTTCGGCACCTGCGCCTTCCCGCGACGGAGGTCAGCGCCCGAGTGGAAGCGGCCCTCGCCGAAGTCGGTTTGAGCCACGCCGCAAAGCGCTATCCCTGGCAGCTCTCGGGCGGCATGCAGCAGCGTGTGGCGATCGCCCGGGCCTTGGCCTACCGCCCCGAGATCCTCATCATGGACGAACCCTTCGCCTCCGTTGATGCACAAACCCGTTTTGAGCTGGAGGACCTCTGCCTCAAGATTCGTGATGAATTGGGGATGACGATCTTGCTGGTAACGCACGACATCGATGAAGCGGTCTACCTCTCCGACCGAATTGTCGCGATCGGGCATAAGCCCGCCACCGTCTTGGAAGTCATGGACGTGGATCTTCCGCGGTCCCGTAACCAGATCACCACCCGCGCCTTGCCCGAATTCTCTGAGCAGCGCACCAAGGTGCTCTCCCTGATCCGGGAGGCCCAGGTATGAGCCCAAAGAGCAAGTCCCCCAACATTCTGGTGTTTATTGCGGACCAGCTGCGGGCGGATCACCTGGGAGCCTACGGCAACACCGAGGTGCGCACACCGAACTTGGACCGGTTGGCGGCGTCTTCAACCGTTTACGACTCCGCGCATGTCGCGAACCCCACCTGCATGCCGAACCGGGCCAGCCTACTCACGGGCCGCTGGCCTAGCGGGCATGGCACACAGTACAACGGGATTCCAGTGAATCCTGATGCCTCCACCTTCGTGCGCCAGCTTTCCCGCTGCGGCTACCGCACGAGCGCTGTGGGAAAACTCCATCACCAAAACATGGGATGGGACTTCGAACCGGAACAGCGGCAGCAAATCCTGGAAAGCGCACCGGGACTTCTCGATCCCGAACTGCCCGATGCCGTCGTCGCACGGCGTGAACCCGGTTGGGACCAATGGGAGAACCGTGCACGACATGAAGCCGGATACGTCGCGATGCCCGATGACTATTACGGCTACCAGGACGTAGACTGATCATCGGTCACGGAGACGCCCCCGGCGGGCATTGGCTGCATTGGCTCGTGGAAAGGGAGTCGAGCCACGGGAACTGGGGGGCCCGGCAGCGGGGTCCGATGTTCTGGCCAGCTGGGAACAGGTCTATACCTCCGCGATTCCCGCCGAGGTGCATCCCACCAGCTACATTGGCGAGAAGGCGGTGGAACGCGTGCGGGCCGCCGCACGCGACGACGAACCGTTCTTCATGTTCGTTTCGTTCCCGGACCCACACCACCCATTCGCGCCGCCACGTGAGTACGCGCGCCGGTACGACCCGAAGAACTTGACACTCCCGGTGGGGTTCGACCAGGATCATGCCCGGTCCCCCGAACACATTCGTCGCATGCATCAACAACGCGGAACGCCGAACAGCGATCCGACCATGACTTTCGCCGTGACCGAAGACCAGTATCGGGCCGCCGCGGCCGCACAGTATGCTGATTGAGTTCATGGATGAGCAGATCGGCAAGGTGCTGGAGACACTGCAGGAGACCGGTCAGGCGGAGGACACCATTGTTGTGTTCACCGCGGACCACGGGGACCTCTTTGGGGACCATGGCTTGATGCTCAAGCACTTCTCCCACTATCGGGCGGTGACGCGTGTTCCCCTAATCATCCGCGTTCCCGGGCAAGACGATCAACGCCGGAGCAGCGAACTGGTTTCCAGTGCTGACTTCGCACCGACCATGCTCGACTTGGCTGGCGTGCCGGCATTTCGCGGTATCCAGGGCCGCAGCCTGGTCGACGGTCACGGGAACCTTGCGCTGGGAACCGGAGCAGAAGCACTGCTCATCGAGGAGGACCAGCCGTTCTCCCTCGACGGACTTCCCGCCCCGGTGCGCATGCGAACTGTAATCACGAGCGAGGGCCGTCTGACCCGGTACATGGGAACGCCAATCAGCGAACTCTACGACCATCGATCGGACCTGATGAACTGCAGAACCTCGCCGGCACCGTGGAGGGGACTCAACTGGCCCATCGCCTGCAGACCGCCTTGAGCGAACAATTGGTCAACCTGGCAACAGCACGGTCGCGTCCCACAGCAGCCGCCTAATGGAGCGAGAACGAGGTAGGACGGCTGGGGAATTTATGACGCATATGCGACGAGCGGGAGTTGTCACGCGATGAACGGTTCCCGTATGGTGGAAACCAAGGTCTAAAGAAAGTACTGACCAACCATCATTGCGGCACGCAATGACGTGACGAGATGCCTTACCTGGCAACGGCGTTGTTGTTTCGTGCGTTTGTGACGTGAAGTTCGAGCCTGATGCGTGCTCGCTTTACCTGAACGTGGCCGGATGCTTGGTTTTGCGCGTTCCTGCGCTATGCCACAAGTTTCGTGGGCAATGCGTTATGCCGTTTTCAGCACTTTCTGAAGGAAGAAGAAGTCCAATGTCTGTTGACTCCACCCAAGACCTGTCCAAGATCACCGACGCCGAAGTTTTCGAAGCCCATGAGGGTGGCAAGCTGAGCGTCATCTCCCAGATGCCCCTGCGCAGCAAGCGCGATCTGTCGATCGCCTACACCCCGGGCGTGGCCAAGGTTTCCCAGGCCATCGCTGACGACCCGGCCAAGCATGATTCGCACACCTGGGCCTCCCGCCTGGTGGCCGTGGTTTCCGACGGCACTGCTGTCCTGGGCCTGGGGAACATCGGGCCGCCGCGTCACTGCCGGTCATGGAGGGCAAATGCGCGCTGTTCAAGGAATTTGCCGGACTGAACTCGATTCCACTGGTTCTTGAAACCACCGACGTGGACGAAATTGTGGACACCATCATCCGTCTTCGTCCCAGCTTTGGTGCCGTGAACCTGGAGGACATTTCCGCGCCCCGCTGCTTTGAAATCGAACGCCGGCTGATTGAAGCCCTGGACATCCCGGTGATGCACGATGACCAGCATGGTACCGCAGTGGTGGTGTTGGCGGCCTGATCGGCGCGGCCCGCTACACACAGCGCGACCTCTCCGCGCTGAAGGTCGTCATCTCCGGTGCCGGCTCGGCCGGCGTGGCGGTAACGAAGCTGCTGCTGCAGGCCGGTGTGGGGGACGTGATCGTCCTGGATTCACGCGGCACCATCCACCGTGAGCGGGATGACCTGAATGCAACCAAGGCGGAGCTGGCGGCCATCACCAACCGTGAGGACGTGATGGGTGGATTGGCCGAGGCACTGGATGGCGCCGATGTGGTCGTCGGGCTTTCCTCGTCGAAGTTCGATGAGGAAGCCGTGGCGCGAATGAACAAGGACGCGATCATCTTTGCACTGTCCAACCCCAACCCGGAGATCATGCCGCAGGACGCCAAGAAATATGCGGCGGTGGTCGCTACCGGGCGCAGCGACTTCCCGAACCAAATCAACAACGTGCTGGCGTTCCCGGGCATCTTCCGCGGTGCACTGGATTCCGGGGCTGCGAAGATCACCGAACAGATGAAGGTGGCCGCCGCACACGCGATCGCCGACCTGGTCGGCGAGGATCTGGCAGCCGACTACATCATCCCCTCCGCCCTGGACGAGCGGGTCATGCCCGCGGTAGCCAAGGCAGTTGGCGCGGCGGCCGAATCCGCCCAGTAGGCAGCATGCTGTAGGGCCGGGCCACGGCCGCACGAAGGACGCACCCACGATCCAACGGATCACCGTGGGTGCGTCCTTCGTTTTAAGCGCGCTTTCTTATCCACAGATTTGTCGAGCACCGTTTGCGAGGCATATCGGCACGACACTGGAATCTATCCGCGACGACCGCCGTGGAACCGCCCAACGGCTGCGCGCCGATTGAGGAAGTGATTTCAGATGTGCACGATTTGCGCCCCTGATTCGCCCCAGGCTCAACTGAACCGGGACATCAGCCAGGACATCAAGAACGACGGATGCAGCGTGATGCTGTACCAAAACCCGGACGAGACAACGCGTTTCGGGCACACCATCGGTCTCAGCGCCAAGGGGCACCCGGAGCTGATGATCTGGGAGGAAGACACCACGTTCGTGGTGAAGATGCTGCGCAACCTGGCGCACGGCATCGTCCACCATGGCCAACGCTTCGAACGTGATGACATCACCTACTGGTTCGGGTTCGCGTTGACTTTCGAGGAGATCGTCAACGTTGAGGAAATCGCCCCGATCGCCGTGTGCCGCTACGGCGAAGGGACCAGGGTGCTCATGGTTGTCCCCGCCGAGGAGCAGGACGGGGGTTACCTCGAGCTGGAGGACGAGGATGAACCTACGACCGGCGCGGTCGGTGAACCCGGTCAAGCCGGTGGGGTGTTGCCCGGCTGGAGGCAGCGGTCCCCATGAAGGAAGTTATCCACAAATCCGCGATCAAGCCAAGAACACCCTTGCCCGGGTCAACACTGGGAAAGCCGGAGAAGCAAACACCATCGAAGGAGTGAGGACCATGTGCATGATGTGCGATGGCATGTCCGCCGCCGAAGTTGAAGCACACATCAACGCAGATCGCCCAGAACGGCTACGCCGTCTACTGCATCCAGGACCCGAACCCCAAACGCGTGTTCGGGTACACCGTGGGTCTGACCCGCCTGGGGCAGCCGGAATTCCTGGTGCGGGGCATCAGCGAAGAAGACACATTGATCATGCTCAATGGCTGGCACGCCAGGTGCTGCGCGGCGAATACTACGACCACGGCCACACCGCGGATTGGAAGGACGGGCGGCTGATGTACTTCGCCCTGAAGACCGGTGCGGGCAAGTACACCCTGGGAGTGCACCGGCGCTATGCTGGTGGCAAGGGTCCTGGAGGTGCACCTGATGAAGCACGGCGGCCCCGTCCGGAAAGCACCGAACGAGGCCGCCTGAGCAACGGTTGCCCTGAACCGCCAGGGGAGGCGGGGAGATTAGCCGCGGTACAGTGCCGCGGCCTGGTTCTCCTCCTCGACCTTGGCGGCATGCGCCTGGCGCAGGGCCTGATGCTGCGGGTTCTTGCGCAGCTTCAGGTAGCACACCCCAAGAATGGCGAACCAGATCGGGGTGGCCAGCAGGGCCTGGAGCGTGTCGGGCTGGGTGGTCAAGGTCCACAGGATGAACACGAAGAACGCCAGCACCACATAGGGCATCAGCATGCCAAAGGGCATCTTGAACTTGCTCTGATCATGCAGGTGCGGGCGGCGCTTGCGGTACACCAGGTAGCTGAGCAGGATCATCGTCCACACGAACATGAAGCACAGTGCGGAGATTGTGGTGACCAGGGTGAAGGCCTCGGCCACCGAGCCCTCGGTGTAGAGCAGCACGACGCCGGCCAGCAGGAACATGCAGGAGAACAGCAGGGCGTTGCGCGGCACCTGGTTCTTGGTCAGCTTGCCAAAGCGCTTGGGCGCATCCCCGTCCACCGCCAGCGAGTAGATCATGCGCGAGGTCGAGTAGATCCCGGAGTTGGCGCTGGAGGTTGCCGAGGTGAGCACGACGAAATTCACCACGCCGGCGGCACCGACCAGTCCGGCCAGCGCGAACATGCCCACGAACGGGGATTCCTCGGGAGAGAACTTGACCCAGGGAGTGACCGACATCAGGATGACCAGCGAGCCGACGTAGAACAGGATAATGCGCAGCGGGATCGAGTTCACCGCGCGCGGCAGGGTCTTTTCCGGGTCCTTGGTTTCCGCTGCAGTGGTGCCCACCAGTTCAATGCCCACAAAGGCGAACACGGCAATATGGAATCCGGCAATGAAGCCCATCATGCCGGTGGGGAACAGTCCACCGTAGTTCCACAGGTTGGAGAACGAGGCGCGGGTTCCGTCGGCCTCGAAACCGAGCACGATCATGGCCAGCCCGGTGACGATCAGCGCCAGGATCGCCACGATCTTGATCAGCGCAAACCAGAACTCGGTTTCACCGAAGTTCTTCACGCTGGGAAGGTTCAGGGCCACCAGCAGCACGATGCACGTCAGTGCCGGAATCCACAGGGGCAGGTCGCCCCACCAGAAGGCCACATAGTGGGCGATCGCCACCATGTCGGCGATCCCGGTGACCACCCAGCAGAACCAGTAGGTCCACCCGGTAAAGAAGCCGGCCCACGGACCGAGCAGGTCACCGGCGAACTCGGAGAAGGTCTTGTACTCCAGGTTGCTCAGCAGGATCTCGCCCATGGCCCGCATGACGAAGAAGAGCATGAACCCGATGATCATGTACACGAAGATCACCGAGGGGCCGGCGACGGCGATGGTCTTGCCCGAACCCATGAACAGGCCGGTGCCGATGGCGCCGCCGATGGCGATTAGCTGGATGTGCCGGTTGGACAACGCCCGTTCGAGCTTTTGATTGTCTTGCGACTGTGTCTGCTGCGTGATTTCGCCAGCCACGGTCGTCTCCTTCCTCGGCCCCGCCCCGGTGCTCACGGTGCTAAGGCAAAATCGTGCGTCCCTGAAGCCGATGGTCGTTCCCTTAAACCACCGAACCCGGGAAAACACGTTACTCTCTAACTGGAGAAAACCGTAATTGGCGTCACATGCCTAGTGAGCGGCCGCAACACCGCAGGCAGTTCTGGGTGCCGGTGATGCGTAGTGAGTAGGGTAGTGGTATGGCATTCCGTAATCGTCGAGCAGCAGCTCTCCCCGCAAAACTTTCCCGTTCCTGGTTGTTGGTCAACGCCGCGAAGCCAGAGGATTTCGGGCCGGCCCTGGCCTGCGAGGCGGACTCGGTCATCTTCGATATGGAAGCCGCCGTACCCGACGACAAGAAGGGCGAGGCCCGCGACGCGGTGGTCAACGCCCTGTCCACGGGAATGACCGCTTGGGTGCGCGTGAACGGCATTGACACCGAGTTCTGGGCCGATGACCTGGCAGCCCTCTCTGAGGCGCCGGGACTGCGTGGCATCATGCTGGCCATGACCGAGAAGCCCGAGCAGGTCACGCTCAGCGCCATGCGCCTGCGTGCCGGTACCCCGGTGCTGGCGCTGATCGAATCGGCGCTGGGCATCGAAAACGCCACCGCCATCGCCTCGGCCCCCGGCACCTTCCGCCTGGCCTTTGGCGTGAACGACTTCCGCAAGGACACAGGTGTCTCGGATTCTCCGTTGGCGTTAGCCTACGCCCGCGGCAAGCTGGTTG
>NZ_BAXF01000013.1:0-19412 GCF_001310435.1 Arthrobacter sp. JCM 19049
CCAGCGTGGCGCGGGTGCGAAGGCCCACCGCGGCGTTGCGCCGCAGGCTGCCGCTGCGCATGGATCCAACCAGCAGCTGGGCGGTCAGCGTGATGATTCCCAGTCCCGCCAGGAACGGGATCACCTCAACCCAGCCCATACCCCTGCTTCCCTTGCCGCCTCTGCCACGGTTTACCGCGGCTGCCTCCACGCTACCGCAGACACTTGCAGTGCCGGTGTCAATAGCCCTTCGCGCATGTTAGCCACCCTTCGCAGTTCAGAGCGTAAACCAGTGCGCCCGGTGGCGGGATTTGCGGATTGCCGCTGGGAGGGAGAAAATCGGGGTCTTCACGAGAAAGAAAGTTCCCACACAAGTCGCTTTCAACAGACCCGGACGTTGCCCCCTATCCTCATCACCCCTGAGCTGACCGTGTTCTGCCGCTTGGATGAGCTCCGGGTCATACCTGCGGTCAATGGTTGTTGCCTGAACGCACAAGTTCCTATGCCAGCGTGCAGGTCATGTACACAGCGTTTCCTAGTTTCGTGGTTCCTCAGACGGCCCAAGATCACGGTTGCGCAATTGGTGGTCCACAATTCGGCGCTCATAGGCTAGGTATAGACCCGCATCATGCGAGCCTCGGCGATGGTGCCGCCAAGCAGCTCCGCAGCCTTGCGAAGGCGATATCGCACCGTGTTCTGATGAACGAACATTCGTGAAGCTACTTGGCCAATATCCTGGTTCAGGGCGAGGAAGGAAATCAATGTCTCCTCCAGTTCCGGTTCATCTCGAAGTGGAGCGATAAAGCGCACCAGTTGTTGGCGGTCCAGTGGACTATCGATCCGTGCCAGCACCCATGTGGCAGGATCCAGTTCGTCCGCTTCATGATCACGCCTTCGGTACCCACCAGGTGCACGGTTTCGCGCAAGGCGACCTTTGCCGCCAGTTCTGCCCCACGCAACAATTCCGGAAGTCGCGATAGGGAACCAGAAGCCTCACCCAAGCCGATCGCGAGGTTCTCGCGCTGGGACTCGAGCCACTCCAGCGCGCGAGGGGAATCGGGCAACAGCGCATTGAAGCCAGCCTGGATGTCCTGGCTGCTCCCGTTTTCGGCGAAGAGCAGAGCTACGCCCCCTCGTTGCGCCGACGTGATGATGTTATCCACTCGCCTTGGACCAAGGTTTCCTTCATGACACACCACAGCCGTCACACTGCGCACTGGCTGGTACGGCTCAAAACCGAACGGCTTGATCAGCTCCCAGTAGCGTAGTTCCCGGGAAACCTCTATTCCATCTTGCAGGCTAGTCAGCAGTTGTGCGCTCTCATGGCGGCGACGCGAGGTGTCCAAATGCTGTAGCCCCTTGATGGCACCAAGCATCTTCTGGGTAGTGTCCAACAGCAGATCCCCTACCTCTTCCAGAACCGCCTCGTTTCGGCTTGCAATGGCGAGGTGATACCCGCGACCACGCATGACCAGGGAACGATACATAACGCGCCAGCGGCCGATGCTGATTCGCTCGTATTGCATTCCATGTTCACTGATGGCCGTCAACACTAGGTGCACCGGTCCATCGCCACTGGATTCGATGAGCTTACCGGTGTCTTCATAAAGCATGGCCGCCCCGCGGCAACTGGAGGCTACCCGCTGAATCAGCGAGGCAATTGGCTGGTCGGTGGCGATGCTGTCCAGCAAATCATTGGTCAGCCACATGGCCCGTTTGATTCCGTAGTCCTCGGTCACCGGCCCCAGGGCATTGACATGTTTTTCTACATGACTAAAGGGAACGTCTCGTGCAATCGTCAGCAGGTTGATTTCTGCCGCGGAACAGGCTTCGACCAGCTCGACTGGAACCTGTTCGAAGTACACCCCGAGCCCAAAACATAATGCCGCTACACGGGCCTTGCGCAGCGCAGAAGCCAATTCTTGCGCAATCTGTGCACGCTCATCCGCCGGGGCCAGGCGCAGCCCGGTGGTGAGCATCATGTTCCCCGGTTCAAACCACCGCGCTGGCTCGTGGATCTCCGAGGTGTGGGCGCCGGTCACCGCAAGTTCAGGACGCGGCACGACCACCTTATGCATTCCCAGGGACTTAACCTGCAGCAATTGCTGAACCGTCACTGGCCCTCTTAGCCGCTCCACCCCATCGCCCTTCCCGAAATCGTGCCAGGAACTGTCCCGGCATTTCGAGGTCGTTGTCGAAAATACAATCTACGCTCACGGGAATTTGATTTCCACCAGTGACAGAGACGCACGTCACATCCCACAGTGGATAACACGAACTTCTAAGCCACACAAGGAGAAAACATGGCCAACTTACGAGTCGCCGTTGACGTTGGCGGAACCTTCACCGACGTCTGCATCTTCGACGATGAATCCCAGAGCATGCGCGTCACCAAGGTTCCCTCCACCCCTCATGACCCCATGGAGGCGGTCATGAGCGGAGTGCAGCGCGCCAACGTTAACCTGGCAGACGTATCGTTGTTCTCGCATGGAACCACGGTGGCCACCAATGCGTTGATCACCCGTCGTTTCCCCAAAGCCGCGCTGGTCACCACCCGAGGGTTCCGCGACGCCATCGAGATTGGCGACGGGACCAAGGATGACCTTTGGGACGCCTACAACGATGTTTCCGGCCCCTACATCCGTCGCCGCGACCGCTTCGAGGTGACCGAGCGCACCGATTACGCAGGTAACGTACTGACCGAGCTGGACGAAATCGAGGCCAGGCAGCTGGCCGCCTTGTTGCGCAAGCGCCAGGTGAGCACCGTAGCGGTCTGCTTCCTGAATTCCTACGCCAACCCGGCGAACGAGATCCGGATGCGCGAGATCCTGCAGGAAGAGCTTCCGGACACTGCGGTCTCCGCCTCAGCCGAGATCCTTCCCGAGATCTTTGAGCACGATCGATTCAACACTACCGTCTCCAACGCGGTGCTGGCGCCGTTGGTGACCGGGTACGTGGACCGCCTGGCGCAGGAGCTGAAGGCCGGTGGCTACCAGGGCGACCTGCTGTTGCTGCACTCCGGGGGCGGTTCCATGACCCCGCGCATGGTCAAGCGCTACCCGGTTCGGCTGGCCGCCTCCGGAATTGCCGCCGGTGCCATCGCTGCGAAGCACGTGGCTCAGCAATGCGGATTCGAAAATGCCGTCGGGTTGGACATGGGCGGAACCTCCACAGACATCTCATTGATCTCCGGCGGTGAACTGCGCATCACCAAGGAATGGCAGGTCGAATACGGCCACCCCATCGTCTTCCCATCCATCGAGGTGCTCACCATCGGGGCCGGCGGCGGTTCGCTGGCACATCTGGACATCGCCGGCTCCCTGCGTAACGGCCCGCAATCCGCCGGAGCTTCTCCGGGCCCGGCCTGCTACAACACCGGCGGCAACGAACCCACTAACTGCGATGCCAATGTGGCCATGAACCGGTTGGGCACGATGCTGGCCGGTGGGGCCCGAGAACTGGACAAAACGCTCTCGCTCGAGGCCATCGACCGGGTGATTGGAAAGCCGCTGGGCATGAGCACCGCCGGGGCGGCGCACTCGATCGTAAAGGTGGCCAACGCCAATATGGCCGATGCCGTCCGCCTGATTTCCATTCGCCGTGGATATGACCCGCGCGATTTCGCGCTCATCGCCTTCGGCGGGGCTGGCGCGCTCCATGGCGCGGAGGTGGCTAGGGAACTGTCCATTCCCACCGTGGTGGTTCCGGCCAACCCGGGCGTCACCTCGGCACTGGGTTGCCTGCTCGTGGACATCCGTCACGACCTGTCGGTGATGTTCAACGCGCTGGCCTCGGAGACCGATCCGAAACACGTGGAGACCGAGTTCGCCGCGCTGGAAAAGGAGGCCACGGCCCGTCTGCGTCACGAGGCGTCAGCGAGCAGGACGCTCTGCTGCAAAGGGAGATCTCCATGCGCTACGCCGGGCAGTGGCGTTCCCTGGCCGTTCCGATGGGCACTGGCCCTGGCGCCCTTCAGCTGGCGGTGGAGACCTTCCACCAGCAGCACGAGCGTGAATTCGCATTCAGCCAGGAGGACCAGCCGGTGGAAATCTACCAGCTGGGGTTGACCGCCATCGGCAAGACGCCCAAGCCGGGCTTCGTCCCGGCCACCGAGCTGAACGCCGACCCGGGCACCCCCGCCTCACGGCGCAACGTATACTTTGGCGAGCTCGGCTGGGTGGACACCCCGGTGTACGAGCGTAGCCTACTGCCGGCCGGCGCCACGTTCCTGGGCCCGGCCATCATCGACCAGCTCGATTCCACCACCGTCGTTCCCCCGAACACCACCGCGGAAATTGACGGCTGGGGAAACATTCGCATTCACCTGCACAACCTTGAGAATTCCACGGAAGGCTAAGTCGTGACCCAGTTAATTGAAACCCCAGTACACCAGGCGGCCAAGCGGGCCCTGGACCCGGTCACCTTCGAGGTGCTGAAAAACGCGTTCGCCACCTCGGTGGACTTGATGAGCGAGCAGATTCTGCGCACTTGCTACTCCTTCGTCATCTATTCACGGGACTTCTCCTCGGCGCTGTGCGACGCCCAGGGCAATACCGTGATGCAGGGCTCGGGAGACATTGCGGTGCACGTCGGAACCCTACACTTCCAATGCAAGGCGGTGCTGGAGCAGTTCGGCACCGACATCCACCCCGGGGACGTCTTCGCGATCAATGACCCGTACCGCGGTGGCACCCATTTCAACGACGTGTCCTTCATCCGCCCCATCTTCTCCGAGGGCAGCATCATCGGGTTTGCCCAAAACAAGGGGCACTGGGCGGACATCGGCGGCAACGTCCCCGGCTCCTTCGACGTGAACGCCAGCGAGCACTTCGGCGAGGGCCTGCGCATCACCCCGGTCCGCATCTACTCCAGGAACACGTTCCTGCACGACGTGGCGCAGTTGCTGGTCTCCAACACCCGGGCTCCAGAACAGGCCATGGGCGACCTGCACGCCCAGTCCGAGGCCACGGCAGTGTGCGAGCGCGAAATCCTGCGCCTGGTGGACAAGTACGGCAAGGACACCGTGGTCACCGCCATGCAGGAAACCCAGGACTACGTTGAACGCATCGTGCGCAGGCAGCTGGCCGGCTTGCCGCAGGGCGAGTGGGAGACCACCGACTACCTGGATGTGGATCCGGGCAAGGGCGAGGGGTTGGTTCCCATCAAGATCAAGTTGAAGCTGGACGGTCAGGGAATTCATTATGACCTGTCTGGATCGGCTCCCGCGGTTTCCACCTTCCTGAACTCCGGCTATGGCACCAGCCATTCGGCAATCTATGCCGGGACCAAGACGTTCTTCCTGAGGTGCCGTTAAACTCGGGCTTCTACGCTGCGGTGCAGGCGGAGATTGGTGAGGAGGGCTCCGTGGTGAACGCGGGCTGGCCCCACGCAGTCACCGGTTTCTGTTCCGGGCCTTACGAGAAGATCATGAATGGGATCTTCGAGCTGTGGAGCCAGATCATGCCCGAACGAGCGATGGCCTGCGCTTTCAACCTGGAATACCTGCTGGTGGGTGGCAAAGACGCGCGCACCGCAAATGACGACTACTTCATGTGGTACGACTGGATGGCCGGCGGCTGGGGCGGCCGGGCCACCAAAGACGGTGCCAGTGCTACCGCGCCGGTCTTCGGGCCGGGGCTGGCGGTTCAGCCGGTTGAGGGCCAGGAGCGCCTGTCTCCCGTGCTGACCACCAAGCATGAAATTGCCATCGACTCCGCCGGCCGGGCCGCTACCGTGGTGGGCTGGGGATTGAAAAGGGCGGCATGCTCACGGACGCGCATTCTACCGTGATGAGCTACTGCTGCGACCGATCGCGTTCTATCACCTGGGGCATTGAGGGCGGGTTGCCTTCCATTCCGCACGGGGTGTGGCTGAACCGGGACACCGAGGACGAACAGTTCCTGGGCTCCATTTTCTCCTCGGTGCCGCTGCAGCCCGGTGATGTCTTCACTCGCCCCTCGGCGGGCGGCGGCGGGTTTGGGGACCCGCTGGAACGGACCCCCGCAGAGGTGCTGGAAGACGTCATCGACGGGTATGTCTCCATTGAGCGGGCCGCCGCCGATTATGGTGTGATCATCGAGGAAGTCGACGCGGAGGTGGATGACTACCGGATCCTGGAAACCGAGACCACGGCGCTGCGCACCGAGATTCGGGCCGGACGCCATGGTTGGCTGCAGGAGGACGCCGAGGGCGTGGCAGAGCGGTACCGCAGCGGCGAGCTGGACATGCTCGATGTGATCCGGCGTTACGGTGTGATCCTGCACTGGGGCACCGGCAAGTTGCTGGAGAGCTCCACCGCGGAATACCGCCAGCTGATGCAGCGCCGATCGGCCGCCCACTGGGCCGCCTAGCTCCAGCACGTGCCATGACACCACCCGTCGCACCTTGAGGTGCGGCCACGGCGGTGCGGCACGGTCCTGGCCGTCAGGACCGTGACGCACCGCCTCGCTTCCGCCAATCGGCGACCAGTTTGAGACGATTCGCCCGGGACAACGGCCTAGTCTTCCTCATCATCGCAACTTCTCCCGGTCTTCATTGCAGTATCCACAACAGGTCCAGGCCCTGCCCGTGTTCATAATCCGGGATGTGATGGCTCACGCCGTATCTTCAAAGAGAAGTCACACCGCTGTTCTCGTGGTCGGGGTTCCCCGCTAGGCAGGGTTTCGCTGCGCAGTTCCAGCTTTCGCCGACTCGCCTGATCTGGCCGGTGCGGTGTTCCTATCCGGATGTGCGTGGAACACGAGCTCAACGGTACGAGCGCTCGGTTCTTCGGCGTATTTGAGCGGCAAGGCGGAAGTATTGCTTGTTCAAAGTCTTTGCTCCCAACGCCCCCCTAAGGGCGGGCGGTGCCGGGAGCCGGGAATCATCTCGGCCCCCAGCATCGCGCATGTCTCCGGGTGGAAACCTACTTGGAGATCTTCACCAGCTTGTGGTTGACGAACTCATCCATGCCGTACTTGCCCAACTCGCGACCGATGCCCGAGCGCTTCACACCACCGAAAGGCAGCTCAGCAGCAGTGCCAGAGGCTCGTTGATGGCCACCATGCCAGTTTCCAGCTGGCGGGCAATGCGGTCAGCCCGCTCGGCGTCCTGGGTGTGGATGGAGCACCCAGCCCGTAGTCGGTGTTGTTGGCCAGCTTCACGGCCTCCTCCTCACCGTCCACCTTGTACAGCACGGCGACCGGGCCGAACAATTCCTCGCTGAAGGCACGCATGTCCTCGGTGACCCCGGCCAGCACGGTCGGCTCAAAGTAGGCGCCGTCCCCGTCCACCGGCTTGCCGCCGGCCAGCACGGTTGCGCCCTTGTCCACGGCGTCCTTCACCTGGGCGGCCAGCCCGTCGCGGGCCGCGGCCGAGGACAGGGGGCCGACGAAGTTCTCCGCCTCGGTCGGATCGCCCATCTTGATGCCGGACACCTGGTCCACCAGCGCCTTGGAGAACTCGTCGTACACCGAGGAGTCCACGATGAAGCGCTTGGCGGCATTGCAGGCCTGGCCGGTGTTGCCGAAGCGGGCGCGCATGCCCAGCTTGGCGCTGCGGGCCACGTCCGCATCCTCCATGACCAGGAACGGATCCGAACCACCCAGTTCCAGCACCACCTTCTTCAGGTTGCGCCCGGCGATCTCGGCCACCGCGGCACCGGCGCGCTCCGAACCGGTCAGCGAAACCCCCTGGATCCGGCGGTCGGCGATGATGTCGGCCACCTGGTCATTGGTGGCGAAGATGTTCACGTAGGCGCCTTCCGGGGCGCCGGCGTCCTTGAAGATCTGCTCCATGGCCAGCGCCGATTCCGGGCACTGCGGGGCGTGCTTGAGCAGGATGGTGTTGCCGTTCATCAGGTTCGGCGCCGCGAAGCGGGCCACCTGGTAGTAGGGGAAGTTCCACGGCATGATGCCCAACAGCACACCGACCGCTTCCTTGCGCACCAGCGCCTTGCCGCCGCTGGCGACCTCAAGCTCCTCGTCCTGCAGGAACTTCGGACCGTTCTTGGCGTAGTAGCGGTAGATGGAGGCGACAATGCTGATTTCGCCCTGGGCCTGGCGCACCGGCTTGCCCATCTCGCGGGTGATGATCGCGGCCAGTTC
This sequence comes from Arthrobacter sp. JCM 19049, assembly GCF_001310435.1. Lineage (NCBI taxonomy): Bacteria > Bacillati > Actinomycetota > Actinomycetes > Micrococcales > Micrococcaceae > Arthrobacter > Arthrobacter sp. JCM 19049. The sequence continues at coordinate 8,064 of NZ_BAXF01000013.1, forward strand.
CTCCGCGCGTTCCTCGTAGATGTCGGCCACCCGCTCCAGCAGCGCTACGCGCTCGGAGATCTCGGAGGTGGACCAGGTGGTGAAGCCCTGGTGGGCCGCGCCCATGGCCTCCTGGATCTCGGCGTCGCTGGCGGTGGGGTAGGTTGCCTCTACGACTCCGGTAGCGGGGTTGGTCACTGCATAGGTCGACATGCTGCTCCTTCAACGTTGGGGAATCCGCAAGGCCACCACGGGACGCGGATATATCCCCACCATTTCACGGATCGCGTCGGGAAAACAGCGGCAAAAGCCAGAATGACGTGCCTTAGCGCAGGGCGAACGCCCTAGCCGAGGTCCGCCTGCGCGGCCAGCACCGCATGACTGATCTGCTGGGCCAGGGCCACATCCCGGGCGGTGATCTTCCCGCCCACGTCATGGGAGGTCAAGGCGATCAGCAGCTTGTCATAGCGCCAGTCCACGTCGGGATGGTGCTCGGCCTGCTGCGCCAGTTCGGCGATTTCGGCAAACAGGTCAATCGCCTGCTGCGCGCTGGCACAGGCAACCCGGGTCCGCAGCGTGCCCGCTTCATAGCTCCAGCCGGGCAGGCGCTGCAGGTTGCGCTCCAGCTCCTCGGTGTTCAGCACTTCGTCAGGGGACATGGCTCTCCTCGGCTTCACAGTGAATCAGGCCAGGACGGTGTTCGGGCGGTCAGATGTTTCCAGTGTGCCACCGGATGCGCCCGGTGTGGGGAATAGACCCGCACCCGGAAGAACGCGGGCAGCCGGGAAAGCGGACGCAACATCGTTAACTTGCCCTAGAAAATGGAGAGCCGTATCACTAGAATGAAAATAATTTCCCGCTAGATGAAAGTAGGTTTTCCCATGGCTGCAGTCTCCACTCCCCTGCAGACCGGCGCGCAGGCTCCGGCGTTCACCCTGAAGAACAGCGAGGGTCAGGACGTCTCGCTCTCGGACTACGCCGGCAAGTCCGTCATTGTCTACTTCTACCCCAAGGCCGCGACCCCGGGCTGCACCACCGAGGCCTGCGACTTCCGGGACAACCTGAACTCGCTGCAGGCGCCGGCTACAGCGTGCTGGGCATCTCCCCGGACAGCCCGCAGGACATTGCCAAGTTCGCCGCCGATGAGTCCCTGACCTTCCCGCTGCTCTCCGACCCGGACAACGAGGTCGCCAAGGCCTACGGCTCATACGGTGAAAAGACCGTCAACGGCAACACCTTCGATGGCACCCTGCGCTCCACCGTCGTGGTCGATGCCCAGGGGAACATCAGCCACGCCGAATACGGCGTGGATGCCCAGGGCCACGTGGCCCGGCTGCGCGACACCCTCGGGGTGTAGCACGGCCGCGCTTCCAGTAAATTGAAGCGCCTGAGCAACGATGCCGCGGGTGGGCGAAGAATCCCTTCGCCCACCCGCGGCATTTGCGTTCCCTGCCCGGCAATCCCAGATGGTGCGCCCGAACCTAGCCCAGCTGGACCTGCTGCAGCTCCCGGCGTCCCTCTAGGAGGTACCCGTCCATTTCCTTCTCCGGCACCATCGCCCCACCGGTGGACCACACCAGGTGTGTGGCGTTGGCCCACTGGGTTTCGCTCAGCCCGCTGGTTCCACGGAAATCGGGATCGCCCGCCACCCGCCAGGGCAGCAGCAGACCGGCCGTGGCCGAGGGTTCCACCCGAATGTCCTCGCAGTCAGCCAGCAGCGCGGTCAGGGCGAGCATCTTCTGGTCGGTGACCGTCGCATAGCCATCCACCACGTCGGCGAGCGCCCCGCCCACCAGCTCGGAGGGACGCGCCACCGCCAGGCCGTCGGCCGCGGTCTTGCCGTCCAATCCCAGGTCGAACGCGCTGATCCGCTCATGCAGACCGGTCCGAACCCCCAGCGTCACCGCCGGGGAATGCGTGGGTTCGGCGAAGAAGCAACGCACCGCATCCCCAAATAGGTGCTTCAGCCGAAGCTCACTCCCCCGGGCTGCCGCCGACCCCGCACGGCAGGTACACCATCAGGGGATGTTCCTCATCGACCCGCACCTCCAGCGCCCTGAGCTGACCGGCCAGCCGGTGCGCGGCCGCGGAATACCCGGCGAACAGGGCCATCGAGTTCTCATCATCCACAAAGTGAACGCTCGGATCGGCTCCGCTTCGGCCCGCCCGGCATCCACCGCCTCGGTGAAGTCCCCGGGATGTTCCACCACGCTCACGCCCCGGGAACGCAGCAGCTCCTTCTTCCAGGAGCGCGCGTCGGCGGACATGTGCACGGTGGTGCGCAGCCCCAGCGCGGCGGCCGCCACCCCGATGGAAAGACCCAGGTTTCCGGTGGAGCCAACCATGATTCCGTGCTCCCCGAGCACCTGGCGCACGTCCGCGTCGGCGAACCGTGCGTAGTTGTCCGTGGGTTTGAGCACCCCGGCATCCACCGCGATCCGTTCGGCCACCTGCAGCACCTCGTGGATCCCGCCGCGGGCCTTGATCGAACCGGCCACCGGCAGCATGTCGTCCCGCTTCATCCACAACTTACCCGGCAGCTGGCTTCCCAGCCGGTCATCCAGCTCGGCCTGCAGGTGGTACAGTACGTGCACCGGGGATTCAATGATGCCGTAGCTGATCGAAGTTTCCGGGAATTGGCGCACGAACCAGGGGGCAAAGCGCTCAAACCGCTGTCGGGCGTCCTCAATGAGATCGGCGTTCAGTCCGCTGGAGTCAAGGGCCTGCGCGGTCGGGGTGTGGCTCTGGCGGAACCACAGTGTCTCCTTGCCCTGCGACATGGCTTCGACCACCGGGTCTTCCAGCAGCTTGTCGATGTTGAGTGTCATCGTGTCCGTGGTCCTTTCCAGGGTTGGCACTGAGCGGTCCTGCTGCCAGTGTAACCACGGGCAGCAGGACCGCTCAGTGCCGTTTCCGGGCGTTCGGCGGACGCACATGTTGCTCTTTGGTCCCGCGAATAAAGCAGGTCAGTCCCGGCCTTCGGCGCGCTCAGGCTGCTGTTCCCCGCTCAGCTCCTCGGCCTGCTCGGCAAGTTCGGCCGCTTCCTGCTTCTCCTGTTCGGCAGCGTTCGTTTCCTCTTCCTGTAGTTCCTCCACATGTTCAATGTCTTCACGGGCCTGGGGCACTGGATCGCTGGTTTCCCTGCCGGTCCACACCTTCACCACCCGCCACCCCGCCGCGGTCAACGGCACGGCCACCACCGCACCGACGATTCCGCCCAGCACGGTTCCGGCGGTCAAGGCCATCAACACCACCAGGGGATGCAGGCTCAGGGTGTGCGCCATGACCACCGGCTGCAGGAAGTGGCCCTCCAGCTGGTTCACCAGGATCACCGCGGCCAGCACAATCAGCGCGCTAACCAAACCGTTGGTCACCAGCGCCACCAAAGTTGCCAGCACCCCCACCACGGTCGCGCCGACCAGCGGGATGAAGGAGCCGAGGAAGACAACCACCCCCAGCGGCAGGGCCAGCGGTATCTGCAAAATCAGCAGGGTGAGGGTGATGCCTGCGGTGTCCACGGCGGCCACGATCGCGGTGCCGCGAATATAGCCGCCAAAGGTGTGCAGCGCCCGGTCCCCGGAAAGAATCCAGGTGTGCCGGAAGTGGGCGGGCGTCCAGGAGACAAAGAACGCCCAGATCTTGTCACCGTCCTTGAGGAAGAAGAACAGGATGACCAGCAGCAGGATCGTTCCGGTGACCAGGCTGCCGGCGGCGGTGAGGGTGTGCAGCGCCCCGGTCCCGAATTCGGAACTGGTGATGAACGCGGTCACCCGTTGCACCGCGTCATCCAGCTGCTGCCCGTCAATGCTGAACGGCAGTCCGCCCACCACGTTTTGGACCGTGGAGTTCAGCTGGTTGAACCCCTCCACGGCCTGCTCGACCAGGGTGGGCCACTGGTTGATGACCGAGAACACCAGCCCGGTGCCGATGCTCCCAGGATCAGCAGCGCGCCAAGGAAGACGGTCCACGCGGCCAAGAGCGGGGACATGACCCGGCGCAGCCGAATCACCAACGGCCACAAGGCGCAGGAGAGGATCACGGCGATGAGGGTGGGAATCACGATCAGGGTCAGCCGCAGCATCCCCAGGACCACCAGGCCCGCAATCACGCCGATGATCAGCAGCTGCAGGCACCGGGTGCCGAGCCTGCCCAGCGGGTCGGTCCACAATCCCTGGAAGGTCACCGCGGGGCGCTCAACCGAGGCCCACGCCTGTTCATCCAGCGGGGAGGACTCCACCCGTGTTTTCCTGCTGCCTGATGTACGCCTGCGAAAGAAAGCCATGGTCGCTCCTACCATCGGCCAATAGTGGGTCGGGCAGCAGTCGCGCCCGGTAGGTCCTGCACTGCCGGTTCAGCCGAGTACCGTTCCCGTCGACATCACCGTTTCATCTTCGTGCCGCCGCAGATGCAGCGGCGCTGCACCCCGCAACCGGCTATTCGCGGCCGGACTCGGCCTCGGTGCAAATGCACAGCCGGTTGCCCTGCTTGTCCGTGACAATCACCCAGCTTGGCGCGTACTCGTAGTCGAACTCCGCGTCGGTGGTTTTCAGCGTCTCCAGCAGGTCGCCACTGTGGCTGTGGGGCACCGTCACATCAACGTGGAATCGGTTCTGGTTCGGCGTCTGGGTCTCCTGGAACCAGATGGCCGGGCCACGGCCATGCGGGTCGGTCAGCGCACCGTCCGCCGCCTGTTCATAGCCCAGGGCCGCCTGCCAGATCTTGGAGATCTGTTGCGGGTTTTCGGTATCGATGGCGATTTCCACCGTCCGAACCAGGCCCAGGTCCACTTGGGCACCAAAGGTTTCGGCCTGGTCGGAGATCTGGGTGGCCAGGGTGAAGTCCCGTGACGTCACTCCGCCGACATCGTGGGACACCAGATTGACGAACACCGTGTCATAACGCCAGTCCACGTCCGGATGATGTCCGGCTTCCTCGGCCAGCGCGCCTATCGCCGACACGAGCTGAATCGCGGCGGCCGAGCTCGGGCACTTGAAAGCGGTCCGCAAGGACCCCAGCCCGTAGCGCCAGTGCGGCAATTGTGAGAGCCGTGCCTGGATTTCGTCTGTTGACAGCACATCTTTGCCTGACATTGTTCTTGCCTCTCTGCGGATGGAGCCAACGACCGTGACCATAATGGCCACGGTCGTTCTCAGCTTGCCGCGCCCCTGGAGAAGAAAGAAGGCCCTTTAGCCAATTGCCAGCGTTGCGCGTCCAATGCGCCGTCGCTTGTCGAAGCAGGCTCCGCCCCCTGTCCCGGTCTACATACCCAGCAGGAGGATCTTCTCCATCGCTACCGAGATCGGCAGGCGGACCAGCAGGCCCGGTAGGTCCTGCCAGTGCTCGGGGTTGAGGTTCGCGCCGTTCGCGCCGAGGCTCCCGCTGGAAAGATTCAGTTCGGCCAACCGGCCCTCGAACCAATCCTCACGCCCTGCCCACTTCGCCTTGCTCCGGCAGCGCTCCAAGACGCTTTCAAGCTTCGCGTGCAGTAGACAGTACAGTTCCGAGGTAAACCCGGCGCGCATCCACTTGTGGATGTACCGTTCCGTGTCATGCCCGCGGTACAGTTCGCCATCCAGCAGCATTGCGGACCGTTGGCTCTTGACGATGAGCCAATTTCCCTTCGGACGCGGGACGTACGGTGGCGCGTACGGGTTTTCCAACAGTGCGGCATCCCACCGCAGGTCCAGTTGTTCCTTTACCGTTGGTTCACCCTTGATGCCTGCCGGCAGACCGTACTTGTCGACCGGAATCTCTAGCGGGCCTCCCCGAACCAGCTCGGCCCGGCCGTCGGCACGCAGTCTCATGGCCTGATAGATCTTCGCGGCCGATTCCGTGCCAACAACATCATCACCGTAAAGCTCCCGGCGCCAGGCCTCGAAGTCCTGCGCATGTTCCTTGTTGAAGTTCTCGTGCTGGCTGCGTCCGTTTTCAGACAATTGTTGTTCCCCTCGCATGGGAGGACCCGGCGACGGAGAATTTACCTCCGCCGCGGGTTCCACCGACTTGCCCGGCGGCTGGTGCCGCGGACCGGTTCTTCCCCTGGGGCACCCCGCTCGGTTGAGGAGGGTTGCCGTGCAGCAAGCCAGGTGCTTATCGCTGCAGCTCGTGAACCTGGGAATCATCCTATGCGTCCGGGCCGACGGTTTGGCGTCCTCGGAGGCCGCGAATGCTCACTGTGGATTGTTCATTGTCGAAGGAACGGTCCACTTGTCACCTAATTCGTGTTTCTAGCGCTGCAGCCGAGGGTCTTCTGTCGGGTCCGTGTACGGGGCGGGGCAGCCCTGGCTGACCGCTTCGGGGCGCAGCTCAAAGTGCCACGGCTCATTTTCGTACACCGTGCACAGTCCGTAGTAGCGACCATGCTGGCCTAGCCACGCCCGCGCGTCATAGGATCCGATGTCTATCCCATTGCCGGAAACATGCGGTGAAGTCTGCGCAGTTGCAACCCACCGGGCGGCTTCACGCTTCGACCCATACCGGTCTACCGCTTCGTCCAGCAGCTGCTGCTGAAATGCTTCCGAGCGCCAGCCACTGTTGACGATGAACTTGATGTCATCCTTGGCGGCGTCGGATTCTGCCTCATTCATCGCCTCGCGCAGGTCCGGACTCAAGTAGTGCACGGCTGGTACCCGGGACTGCAGGGTGGTTCCTGAAGGCACATCCCCACCAGCCACCCCTAGTGCACCTGCCCTTGATTCTTGTTCTCCCTGGACCACCGAAGTCACGGTTGCCGCCATGGATGAGGGACTCCAGTCACTTCGGGTTCCGAGCGTTAGGGCCAACGCAAGCACCCACAGGGTGGTAAGCAGCGCCAGAAGCACCAGGATAATTTTGGTCAGGAGGGATTTCTTGCGGCGCTTGGCCGGTCGCATTTTTCTCATGGAACCAGTCAATGCGGCGTCCTGTTGCCGGGCCGTATCGAAATTTTGATATGCCCGCAATATGATCCGGCTCGTACGATTGGGGCTATGCGTGTACTGATCGTCGAGGACGAACTCCTGATGGCGGAGGCGATCCGTGACGGATTGCGCCTGGAACCATCGCTGCAGATATTGCCGGGGACGGTGATACAGCCTTGGAACGTCTGGACATCGATGCCTCGGGCATCGCCATCAGAACTTCTCAAAGGAGCTATGGGGGGTAGCCCTCGAGTGGTCGACACCTTGAGACTGACTGATAATAGGGTCAAGAAATCAAGGAGAACACCTTGCCGAAGAACACCTACACCGCCCAATTCAAGGTCGACACGGTGAAGCTATGCGAGTCTCACCCCGAGCTGGGATACTCCCAGACAGCCAAGGACCTGGGTCCGTCAGAACCGGCACCGCCGCGGGGTCCCTACCCAACAGTCCAGCGGCAGCGCTCCAAGGCCTACCGAGCAGCTGAGTGTTGAAGAGCGCCTGGCCCGCGCCGAAGCCGAGAACCAGGCGTTGCGGCAGCGGAACCGGGCTTTGGGCTACCGGCGGATGAGCGTGGAACTGGCCGAGGACCCACTGGTCAGCGACCCGGTGTACCATAAGCGGGTGGCCCGGTTAATGCGTCATCACAACATCGTTAGTGTACGTTTGGGTAAGCCGAAGTCCACCCCGCTCAAGGATCCCGCAGCACAGGTGTTCAAGGACCTGGTGCGCCGTGACTTCACCGCCCAGGCGCAGGGCGAATTGTTCGTCGGGGACATCACCTACTTGCCTACGGCGCGCAGGGGAAGTTCTTGTATCTGGCGACGGTGCTGGATGTGTGTTCACGGCACCTGGTGGGGTGGTCGATCACCGATCACCTACGTACCGAGCTGGTCGTCGAGGCCCTGGAAGCCGCCGCACTGGCCCGTGGTGGATTGGAGGGCGTGAGGATGCACACGGATCATGGACGGCAGTACACCTCCTCGCAGTTCCAGACGGTGTGTCGGCGATTGGGTGTGGTGCAGTCGATGGGCCGAATCGTTCAACGCGGCGCTGAAGCGTGAGACCCTTCAAGGAGCCAACGGGTGGGCTTCCAAGGAGCCTGTCGGCGCGAGGTGTTCCGGTGGATCGTTCGGTATAACAATCGTCGGAAGCACTCCTCGTTGGGTTATCAATCACCGATTGATTTCGAGCGGGATCATGAGGTTATGATGGAGCTCGCTGCTTAGCGATTTACCCCCGGTGTCCACTTCCCGGGGGTCACCCCCATTCGAACAGTTATTGCGCCGAGGTTTTTCACCCTAACGACTTCTCGAAATCAACCTCGATTGATGGTACATCTACGCAGTAGCGCATGGGTGAAGCGTTAGCAGCGCCAACCTGATCAATTGCAATTTATCCATTAATGGGAATCCTCAAAAAGCGCAGAACCGTCAGCATATCGCGCGTCTTTACGACGTTAAAGATTTGCCGGAATATCAATCAAGAGAGATGGGTCAACTTCGCTTGCCGAGACACGTTCATTGTAGCGCTCAAGCAAATTTCTTAACCCAGAACGGATCAGGTCTGCACGGAAGACTGCCATTTCCTCCACATTAAGCCCTACGAAATCCTCAATGCCGAGTACGTTGACCTTCCCTTTCAGGCTAGCCAGTTCAACAAGCCCCACGGCGGTCGCCACAAAACGTCCTGGCACCAAGACCACTGGTCGATAAGAGTGCCTCAGGTTTTCCTTACACCGGTTTTCCATAAGGTGCGGGGTGGGGCGCATCGTCACGTGAAAGGCAGTATCCCCAACCGTGAAATCACCTTGACGGCTTGTCTGGATATCAGCAGTCGTGTAGCTGTCGTTGCCGATTAGCTCTTCCGGAAAGCGTAGACTCAGCTTGGCCCCGACGAGGTGTTGAGCAACAGCTCCGCCTATATTCCCGCCGCGATCATTCGCCGCCTCGATGAGGGCACCGACAGCGACACCAACAGGGTCAGTTGGAAATATGTCTGCGCTAATCCGTTGTCGAGAAAAGTACTCGTCCCGAATAACTTCAACAAACCAGCTTCGCACAAAATCGACTACTGCTGTTCGTTCCTCGGGCGCGAGCTTCTCAATTCCGATGCCCTCCGCAGCCTCTGAGTAGTCGGCAGCAAGTTGCAATCCACGCGTTCGGTTTTCTCGTGAGGTGCGTCCCCCTTCACGGAGAAAAGGTCGATGCTCACCAAATTCGGCAAGAATCCTCTTAACAGCTGGGCCGCCAGCACCTTTAATCTGGGAGTCTGTGGCGACATCCGCTGGTTCCAGGGGAAAGCGTTTTAGGAGATGCCCTGTCACAGTTAGACCGGTTGCCATAATCCCAGGTTTGACGTCTCCCGAGACATCTCGCGCTGAATCTAGCCATTTCTCTGCAGTTTGTTTGAGAACGGCCGAAATAACTTCGATATCCGGAGTTGTCATCCCGCCACCGTTGCCAGTTCAGGTCTCGCCCTGGTTGAGGCCATCTTGTCGTGGCCCATCACTAAGGGGCGCAAGTAGTGCTCCGCAATCCATTGAACGGCGGGCACACAGACGGCGTCTCCAAAGCCGAAAAGAATTTGGTTACTGCGTAACCCAGCCAGTTCGTAGTCAGGGGCTCCCATCAGATTGGCGTACTCCCTGGGCGTCATCCAGCGAACTTTTACTCTACCGCGGCCGACTTTGACTAAAGCCTGCTTGGAGCTTCCACCACCCGGCGTGCGGAGGCATCCTGCAATGCCATCTGCACGGATCTCCCAAGTCGGCACGCCTCCGCGAGTGCGGCGATAAGCAGTTCGGTACACAGTTGATTGCCCCTGCTTAAGTGCCTGGAGCCGCTCATCTTGGATATCAGATAACGAATCGAGAAACTTCTTAGTGCGCACTTCATCCCACCACCGCTCATCGGTATCCAACATCCGCTCAACGTACTGTTCCAGCCCGTCCGTTAACGGATCATCGAGCTTCGGAAGGCTTGCCCGATGGGTCTTAAGCAGTTCGTCTGCGAAGATGTGCTGGAGCCACTCAGGGCGATAATCGTTGATCGATTCATCTAGCTCAACAGGCGGTTCGACAGCACCAACAATAAAGAGGCGCGGACGGCTCTGCGCGACGAACCGCCGTGCATCAAGAGTGATAACGTCGACAGAGTAACCGAGCTTGTTTAATTCCTGAATCAGGGACGCCATGTCGTCGCCACCATGAGAAGTCGCCAACCCAACGACGTTCTCCAGGGCTATGACTCGTGGTTGCTTTCCTTTTTTCGCGTAGCTCGTTGATGAGCGACGCGAACTTCCAGAAAGTACCAGATTGAATGCCGGCTAGTCCTTTGCGTCCGCCTGCCAGACTGAGGTCCGTGCACGGGAAGCTTGCCCAGGCCAAGTCGAGATCTTCGGGCAATTGTTCAACGGTAATGTCATTAACGTCCCCGAGTAGATATTGAGTAGAAGCACCAAAATTTCCTTCGTACATCTCCTTTTTCGACTTTTCGTAATCATTTGCCCATACAACCTCGAAACCTGCCGGTTCGAGACCTGCCCGCACCAGCCCAATGCCGGCAAAGAATTCGGCGACTCTTAGCGGTCGTTCACTTGGGGTAAGCACTTTCATGTTGTCCACGTTTCTAATCTACATCGCGAAGACGACTAAATACTTAGTCCCGTGACTCCTGTCATCAAACGGCAATTGGTCAGGTCCATTTGCGGGCCGAGCCACTGCATTCCCGCGCCTGAGCCTCAAATCGTTATCGACGGACCCCAGGTCATCTGGCTCTTCACGATCGCATCGGGCTATAACGTTACTTCCCCCAAGCCCTGTCGGTCAGGGTTGAGTGAGACCACCAATTCATAGCAAGTTACGCTCCCCGACAGGGTGGGAACAGGACAGTCCTCCACCATGAGCATCGCCTCCATCCATTCAACCAGCGGCACCATCCCGGAGAATGGGACCATGGATGCCACCCAGCCCCGACCGGACCAGCCGCGACGCCGCACGATCAGCCCAGCCCAAAAAGTCGCCTACCTGCAGGGTTATGAACAGGCGATCCAAAGCGGCGAGGGGCGTGGTTACCTGCGAGCCAATGACCTGTATTCCTCGGAGATTGTCGAGTGGCGCAGGCTGCGCGACGCGGGAATCCTCGACGAAAATGCTGGCACCAGCGGCGGCACCGGTACCAAGAAGGGCAAGCTGAGCAAGCAACAAGCGGAAATCGCCCGGTTGAAAAAGTAGCTGGCCGTCAGCGAGCAGAAGCTGGCCACCACCCAGACTGCGCTGGAAATCATGGGAAAAGCGCACGCGCTCTTGGAGCAGATCTAAAAGAGCGCGGATTCGAAGTAGCAGCCGTTCACTGCTCGCCGAGACCTACCAGCGGCTGGTCGGCGGCGGGGTGTCCACCCGGCAGGCCAGCATCTTGTCAGGGGTCAGCAGGGCGACGATGCACCGCCGCCAGCAGACTGCCCGGGCCCG
>NZ_BAXF01000014.1:0-18944 GCF_001310435.1 Arthrobacter sp. JCM 19049
CCCGGGCGGCACTGTGTCACCCGCATGCGGCGCGGATCCATCCGGCAAAGCTGGTGACCGGACTGGCCGCGGCGGTGGAACGGCTCGGGGTGGAGATCTACGAAGACACCCGGGTCACCGAGATCCTGCCCCACCTGCTGCACACCAGCCACGGCAGCGTCGCAGCCGAACACATCGTGCGGGCCACCGAGGGGTTCACCGCCGCCCTGCCCGGCTGCGCCGGCTGTGGCTGCCGATGAACTCCTCAATGATTGTGACCGAGCCGCTGCCGCCAGCGGTGTGGGATGAGCTGAACTGGTCCAAGGGGGAGGTGTTGGGGGACTACGCGCACGTGTACATGTACGCCCAGCGCACCGCCGATGACCGGATCGCCATCGGGGGCCGCGGGGTGCCCTACAAATATGGGTCCCGCACCGACCTCGATGGGCGCACCGCGTCATCGACCGTCGCGGCATTGAGCGGCATCCTGCGCCGCTTCTTTCCCGTCACCAGCCAGGCACGCATCGAGCACGCGTGGTCCGGGGTGCTGGGCGTGCCCCGGGACTGGGCGGCAACGGTGGGCCTGGACCGGGACACCGGGCTGGCCTGGGCTGGGGGATACGTGGGTACGGGGGTGAGCGCCACCAATTTGGCCGGACGGACCTGGCCGACTTGATCCTGGGACGCGACAGCGAGCTGGTGCACCTGCCTGGGTGGATCGCCAGGCCCGCCGATGGGAACCCGAGCCGCTGCGCTGGCTCGCCACCACCTCACTATATGCGGCCTATCATGCCGCCGACCGGTCTGAGGCCGCCGGACGTGAACGCACCTCGCCGATTGCCCGGATCGCCGATCTCATCACCGGCAAATCTTGAGCTGTTCAATCCGCAATTCGAACATCTGAGATCCTTCCCAGTTAACGCAGAGAGCTTGTTCGCGCTATCCTCCTTAAGAACGATGGCGAACTGTGAGGATCACGAGTACTGTGACCTGAAGTGATTTATTGTTCTGGGATCGGTTATTTTTTGCGACCATTGCAGTGGACATCATGGCCCGTGCAAACCCTGTAATAAACTATCGAACACCTGCCTAAGGAGAACTATGGAAGAGCGCGTGGCTTTGCGCCAAACTCCGTATCCAATCCCCACGCTGGTCATGATGGGCGGCGCACTTCTTGTCGCCCTGATGTCGGTGGACTGGACCGGATCCGGCCAGGAACGCCCGATCTGGGTTTTCCTGCTGCCTCCAATCTTCGGGTCCGTCGGAAGCCTGCTTGGCCTCGCTCGCCGGGACTACTCCTGGGCGACCGCTTCGGCCATCCTGGGTCTGGGGCTGCTGCCCATGCCCATCATCCTCACCCTGCTTGTTGACGGAATGTAGCGACCCTGTCAATCCAGCTCCGCCCCGCGCCGGAATTACCGGCGCGCCACGGCGTCAGCCATCTGCTGTACGGTCTGGATCAGCAGCGGACGGGGCATCGCGAAATTCATGCGGAGAAAACCCTCCAGGCCGGAACCGCACTCCGCACCGTCCACCACCGCCACCTGGGCCTGCTGCAGCGTGAACTGCTGGGCATTGGGCGGCAGGCTGAGCCCGCTGGTGTTCAGCCAGGCCAGATAGGTGCCTTGCGGCGCAAGCCAGTCAATGCCCGGCAGTTGCTCGGACAGCAGTTGCCCCAGCAGGTCACGGTTGCCCTGCAGGTACTGCAGCACTTCATCGCGCCAGGCAGCACCATGATCATAGGCCGCCACGGTCGCCCGCATGCCCGGCAGGGAAGCGCCATGGCTGATGAAAAAACCATACTCCTGCCAGCGCTCAAGATCTTGCGGATTTGAGAAAATCAGCTGCGCGCACTTCAGGCCGGGAATGTTGAAGGTCTTGGACGCGCGGTCGCAGTGATCGCCTGGCGCGCCGCGGCCGAGTTAACCGAGGCGTAGGGCAGGTGATCTCGTCCGTCAAAGCTGATGGACGCGTGGATTTCATCGGAAAATACCCGTGCGTCGTGCCGGGCCACGATGGCCGAGAGCTCCTCCAGCTCGGTGCGCGAGTACATTTTCCCAACGGGGTTGTGCGGGTTGCACAGAATCACCAGGCCGCCAGCCGGGGCCAGTGCCGTGTCGATGGCGGCCAGATCCATGTGCCAGCCGTGCTCATCCCGCAACATCGGCACTTCAATGACCCGCCGCTGGCGCAGACGCGGGAACTTCAGGAACGGCATGTAGGCGGGGGTGGGCAGCACCACCGGCGCCGCGGGATCAAGGAAATAATCCAGCACGCCGCCCAGCCCGGCCAGCATGTCTCCGGTCGGCACGATGTTCTGTACGCCAGGGGCCCAACCGAAGTTCGTCGAATAGTAGTCATTGGTGGCCCGGGCCAGCTCGTGTTCCAGCCACGGGGGAGCATAACCGGTCAGTTCGGAGGAGGCATACTCCTCCAGCGCCGTGCGGATTGGCGCAGCCAGACCAAAATCCATCTCCGCCACCCAGGCGCCCATGGCGTCGGGAAAACCTGTCCACTTCAGGGACCCGCCCGATCGTAGGGACTGAACACTGCGTTGGTCCCACTGCTTCCGATGCTCCGTCATCAGTCCACCCCGTCCCTAGTTGTACACCCGGAACGCGACTTCGCCCCCGGCAGCGGGGTCGATGCCGCCCAGCACCCGATCCACCACCTGGGCCCGTGCCTGTTCCTCAATCGGGTCTTCACTCAGCCGGGTGAGGTACTCCCGGTGCTCAGACAGCGCAGCGATCGCGGCGGTGATATCGGCCTCGCCGACCGGAACATAATGGGTGGGGCTCTCGTCGGCAAATACCGCGATCATCCGCACGCCGGTCCAGACCGGTTCCTCCAGGTCCGGAAAGATCCAGGAGTTCGCGGCATCGGAGACCGAATCCAGCACTGCCCGGCCGACCGCCTGATGGTCGGCCGAGTTGCGGTTCACTCCACCAAAGGCCCGATCGAAGTTTAGGGTGATGACGACGTCGGGACGGTAGGCCCGGATTTTCTGGGCGAATTTGCGTCGCATCTGCAGGCCGTATTCCAGGCGGCCATCCGGCATTCCGAGGAATTCGAGGTTTTGCACCCCAACATGTCCGATGGCCCGCTGTTGTTCAGCTTCACGCAGTGGACCGGACTGTGCCGGTGCGATGCCCTCGATGCCTGCCTCGCCGGAGGTCGCCAGCACGTAGCTGACTTCCTTGCCTTGCCCGGTCCAGCGATTGACCGCCAGTGCGGTTCCGTATTCGGGGTCATCGGGGTGGGCCATCAGCACCAGGGCCCGGTTCCAGTCCTCATCAAACAGTTCTAGCTCATGCCGCGATTCTTCCCGATAAGCGGTGACTTGCCAATACTTCAAAAAAATCGCCAGAAGCCAGAAACAGGCGCCGTCCTGCTTGGGTTCCGGGCCAAGGCCAAGGCCTTTGCTTTAGCGGCCCATCAGGGAGGGAAGATAGCGATTCTGGGGCACTGCATGTTAACGAGCTGCCCGTCGGGACGCAGGAATTGCGGACCGTTGGGGTAGTGTCAGCCGTGCCGAGGTTGCTGAGACTAGTCCGAAGACAGCAAGGAACGCGTTGGCCGTCGTCCTGTGTGGAAGTCGTCGTTCGGTCAGTGCTCTGCCGGCTGACCAGCTACCGTTTCATGAAGTGCTCGACCCGGAGGGATCATGAAAGAAACCAACTATGACCATTTCGCCGCTGCGTATTCCACGGAAAACCAGGGTAGCCTGCTCAACGCGTACTACGAGCGACCGGCCATGCTTGAACTTGCCGGAGGCGTTGAGGGGCATCAGGTACTGGATGCCGGATGCGGATCTGGCCCCCTCATGGAAGAGCTGCGCAATCGGGGCGCCAATGTTGTTGGCTTCGATGCCAGCGCAGCCATGATCGACCTCGCCCGCAGCAGGCTCGGTTCGGCGGCAGATTTGTCGGTTGCAGACCTTAGCCGGCCACTTTCCTATTCCGATGATTCATTCGACGAGGTAATGGCATCCCTGGTTCTTCATTACCTGAAAGATTGGGTGGCGCCGCTTAGGGAATTTCGTCGCGTGCTTCGGCCCGATGGGCGGTTGATCGTATCCGTCAATCACCCAATCCTTTACCCGTGGACTCGCCCGGGCCAAGACTACTTCAAGCTCACCCGGTACAGCGATGAACTCACCTTCGACGGTCAATCCGCGAAGCTCACTTACTGGCACCGCCCGCTGCACATGATGACCGACGCCTTTTCGGAAGCGGGATTTCGAATCGAGGTGCTCAGCGAGCCAGGGTATTCGCCCGAAGCTCCCGCGGAAATCATTCCGCCTCAGTTCAAGGACCGAACCGCGTTTTTGAGTTTCATCTTCTTCGTTCTACGTCCCGATGGGTAGCGAGAAAGCCGCCAGCAGCCGCCTCCGGTGCTCAACCGACGATCTCTGAAAGTTCCAGCCAGCGTTCCTCAAGTTCATCGACCTGCTCCTGCAGTTCCCGCAATTCGGCCGTGAACTTTCCCAAGGCCTCATAGTCGCTTTGATCGTGCGCGGCCATCTTCTCGTGCAGCTTGCCGATCTTCTCGTTCAGCTGGCCCACCTTGCGCTCGTTGGCGTTCATTTCCTTCTGGGCCGCACGGATCTCGGCACCCGAGGGGCCAGCGGTCTTGGGCACCTGCGCTGCCCCGGCCTCGGGCTTGGCTCCGGAGCCGGATTCCTGGGCCTCGCGCAAACGCAGGTATTCATCGACGCCGCCTGGCACGTGGCGGAAGTGCCCTTCAAGGATCGCGTACTGCTGATCCGTGACGCGCTCCAACAGGTAGCGGTCGTGGGAAACCACAATCAGGGTGCCCGGCCAGGAATCGAGCAGGTCTTCCAGGGCGGCGAGCATGTCGGTATCCACATCGTTGGTGGGCTCATCCAGGATCATCACGTTCGGTTCGTTCATGAGGATCATCAGCAGCTGCAGGCGCCGGCGCTGTCCGCCGGAGAGCTCGGCGACCTTGGTGGACAGGTGCGCCCGGGAAAAGCCCAGGCGCTCCAGCAGCTGTGCCGGGGTCAGATCCTTGCCATCGACGTTAAAAGTGGTGCTGAAGCGGGAGAGCACCTCACGAACCTTGTCCTGGCCAATTTTCTGAAGTTCCCGAAACTGCTGGTCCAGTACGGCCAGCTTCACGGTCTTGCCCCGCTTGATTCGCCCGCTGCTGGGTTCCACGGTGCCGGCAATCAGGCCCAGCAGGGTGGATTTACCCGCGCCATTGGCGCCCAGGATGCCGGTTCGTTCGCCCGGACCGATCCGCCAGGTGAACGGCTTGAGGATTTGCCGGCCGTCAAAGCTGACCGACGTGTCGATCAGGTCCACCACATCCTTGCCGAGCCGGGCGGTGGCCATCTTCTTCAGCTCGATCGGGTTGCGGACCTCTGGCACATCGGTGATCAGCTGGTTGGCCGCCTCGATGCGGAACTTTGGTTTGAGGTGCGGGCCGGGGCGCCGCGGCGCAGCCAGGCCAGTTCCTTCTTCATCATGTTCTGGCGCTTGGATTCGGTCACCGCTGCAATCCGGTCACGCTCCACCCGCTGCAGCACATAGGCCGCGTAGCCGCCCTCGAAGGCTCGACGATCTGGTCGTGCACTTCCCACGTGGTGGTGCACACCGCATCCAGGAACCAGCGGTCGTGCGTGACCACCATCAGCCCGCCGGTGTTCTTGGCCCAGCGGTGGTTCAGGTGCTGTGCCAGCCAGGCGATGCCCTCCACGTCCAGGTGGTTGGTCGGCTCGTCGAGGATGATCACGTCCCAGTCCTCGACCAACAGCGCGGCCAGTGCCACCCGGCGACGCTGACCGCCGGAGAGCGTGGATATCTTCGCTTCCCATTCCAGGTCGGAGACCAGCCCGGCGATGATGTCGCGGATCTTGGGGTCCGAGGCCCATTCGTGTTCGGCCTGGTTGCCCACGACCGATTCGCGCACTGAGAGGGCCTCGTCCAGGGTGTCGGCCTGATCCAGGACCCCACCCGCAGCCCCGAACGCTGCGTGACCCGGCCCGAGTTGGGCTCCAGCCGTCCGGCAAGCATGCGCAGCAGCGAGGACTTGCCGTCGCCGTTGCGCCCCACCACGCCGATGCGGTCGCATCGGAAATGCCGATGGTTACCGAATCAAAGACGGTGTGGGTGGGATATTCCAGATGCAGGGCTTCGCCCCCGAGTAAATGTGCCACGTCTCCAGTCTACGAACC
The DNA here is from genome assembly GCF_001310435.1 of Arthrobacter sp. JCM 19049. Classification (NCBI taxonomy): domain Bacteria; kingdom Bacillati; phylum Actinomycetota; class Actinomycetes; order Micrococcales; family Micrococcaceae; genus Arthrobacter; species Arthrobacter sp. JCM 19049. The sequence goes on from NZ_BAXF01000014.1 coordinate 6,179, forward strand.
GGTACCAAATCCATGAATACCACCTCCATGACGCGATTGAGACTGTGCCGCTTGTCACAGGCTGCGGATGGGGCGAATGCCGGAATGGCCAATCTGCGCGTGTGGGCGTAAGCGGCGAAGGGGGTCTGGGAACAAGGGAACTCGGGCAGGGGAGAAGCGTGTGCTCCCTCGGCTTAAAGACGCAGGAATCCCGTGCGGGGCACGGCGATTTGTGATTTCACTACGCGCGGTGATCATGGCAGAATAATGAACTGTGCTTGACCCGGGCAGCCGGTGCCGGAGCACGATCCGCCCTGGTGTAATGGCAACACGCCAGCCTTTGGAGCTGTGCATTCTAGGTTCGAATCCTAGGGGCGGAACTCACGGCCAGTACGGCCCTGCCCACTGCGTTCATGCGATGTTCATTCCGCGCGCTAGACTATCCCATGGGTTTCTCAATATAGGCACGAGAGCTTGAAACGACATCGCAGGAGAACACAACTTGAGCGATCAGGTCAACGCACCAGTAGCTGTCATCGTCCTCGCCGCAGGCGCCGGTACCCGAATGAAATCGGCGAAACCCAAAATCATGCACGAGATCGCCGGTCGCTCCATGGTGGTCCATGCATTGCACGCGGCAGCGGCTCTGGAACCGAAGAACCTGGTCGCCGTGGTGCGCCACCAGCGTGATCTGGTCGCCGCGCACATCCTGGACCACTTCCCGCAGCTGACCATCGCGGATCAGGACGAGGTGCCTGGCACCGGCCGCGCCGTGCAGCAGGGACTGCAGGCCGTGGACGGATACCTGGAGGCACTGTCGTGGTGACCTACGGGGATGTGCCGCTGCTGACCAGCGAAGTCCTCAAGGACCTGGTTGCCGTCCACGAAGCCCAGGGCAACGCGGTCACCGTGCTGACCACCGAACTGGATGACCCCACCGGCTACGGCCGAATCCTGCGCGACGCGCAGGGGGATGTCACCGCGATTCGTGAACAAAAGGATGCGACCGCCGAGGAACTGGCGGTGAAGGAAATCAATTCCGGCATCTACGCGTTCGACGCCGCCATGCTCACCAGCGCGCTGCAGGAAGTGACCACCGAGAACGCGCAGGGCGAAATGTACCTGACCGACGTGCTGGCCATCGCCCGCAACCGCGGCGGCCGGGTGGCCACCGCTCAGATTTCGGACCGTTGGCAGATCGAGGGCGCCAACGACCGCGTCCAGGTTCAGCGCCTGGGCCAGGTGCTCAACGAGCGGCTGTGCGAGCACTGGATGCGCCAGGGCGTGACCATCATCGACCCCTCCACCACCTGGATCGACACCACCGTGGTGCTCAGCCAGGACGTAACCATCAAGCCCGGCACCCAGCTGCACGGCAACACCATGATCGGCACCGGCGCGGTGATCGGTCCGGACACCACCTTGACCAACGTGGTCGTCGGCCAGAACGCCACCGTCAAGCGCACCGACGCCACCGACTCGCGCATCGGGGAAGGGGCCACCGTCGGCCCGTTCACCTACCTGCGCCCCGGCACCGAGCTCGGCTCGGACGGAAAGATCGGCGCCTTCTATGAGACGAAGAACGTCAGCATCGGGCGCGGCTCCAAACTCTCGCACCTCGGCTACGCCGGGGACGCTGAAATCGGTGAGTACACCAACATCGGGTGTGGCAACATCACCGCAAACTACGACGGCGTGAAGAAGCACCGGACCAAGATCGGTTCGCACGTGCGCACCAGCTCGAACACCGTGTTCGTGGCCCCGGTCGAAATCGGGGACGGCGCGTACACCGGTGCCGGAGCCGTCGTCCGCAAGAACGTCCCGGCCGGTGCCCTGGCACTGTCCGTGGCTCCGCAGCGCAACTCCGAAGGGTGGACCCTGGCCAAGCGCCCGGGCAGCGCTCGGCAGACGCTGCCTTCAAGGCGGCCCTGGACACCTCGGATATCGAGTAGCCAGGCATCCCCCGGAATTTCCTCAGAAACCACCTCTACGTGATAGCGAAGCGAGCGAGAAAGCAAACCCATGAGTGAAATTAGCCATAACGTCGACAAGAAGCTGGTCTTGGCGACCGGCCGCGCCCACCCGCAGCTTGCGGAAGAAGTGGCGAAGGCACTGGACACCGAACTGCTTCCGTTGAACGCCTACGATTTCGCCAATGGTGAGATCTACGTTCGCTCGGACGAGTCGGTGCGCGGCAAGGACGTCTTTTTGATGCAGTCCTATCCGGCACCGCTGAACAACTGGCTGATGGAACAGCTGATCATGATCGACTCGATGAAGCGGGCCAGCGCCCAGCGCATCACCGTGGTCGCCCCGTTCTACCCCTACGCCCGCCAGGACAAGAAGGGCCGCGGCCGCGAGCCGATCTCGGCCCGCCTGGTGGCCGACCTGTTCAAGCCGCCGGCGCGGACCGCATCATCTCCTGCGACCTGCACACCGCGCAGATCCAGGGCTTCTTCGACGGTCCGGTTGACCACCTCTTCGCTTTCCCGCTGCTGGCCGACTACATCCGCGACATCGTCGAGGATGACAAGATCACCGTGGTTTCCCCGGACACCGGACGCGTGCGCGTGGCAGAGCAGTGGGCCGAACGCCTGGGCGGCGCCCCGCTGGCGTTCGTGCACAAGTCCCGCGATCTGACCATGCCGAACCAGGCCGAGTCCAAGACCGTGGTCGGCCAGGTCAAGGGCCGCACCGCGGTGTTGATTGACGACATGATCGACACCGGCGGCACGATCGCCGGGGCGGTGCGCGTGCTGAAGGAAGCCGGCGCGAAGGACGTCATCATCGCCGCCACCCACGCCGTGTTCTCCGAGCCGGCCTCCCAGCGCCTGGCCGAATGCGGTGCCCGTGAGGTCGTGGTGACCAACACCCTGCCGATCCCGGAGGAAAAGCGCTTCGAGAACCTGACCGTGCTGTCCATCGCTCCGCTGCTGGCCCGCGCCATCAGCGAAGTGTTCAAGGACGGTTCGGTGACCAACCTGTTCGACGGCCGCGCCTAAGCGCAGCTGCACTTCAACGACCGCTGGCCGGCCCCCGCTCCCGGGGTGCCGGCCAGCGGTCTTTGGGAAGGTGCCCGGCGGCCCGGCTCAGTTCACCGCAAAGGGGTCGGCCAGGGTTGCGGCGAGGGAAGCTTCCAGCAGTTCGCGCAGCGCCGCCTGGTCCACACCCTCAAGCCGGGTCAAATACAGGCACGCCTTGCTCGCCCTGTATTTGCCCAGTCGTTCCAGCAGCTGCGGCCACCGCTGGGCAAAGTCGCTAACCAGGTAGATGGTGTGCCGGCTCGCGCCCGGGGCAAAGGCCAGCAACGGGGCCTGCCCACCATGGCTGGTGGCGTACCGGTACTCGTACTGCCCGAAGCCGATAATGCGTCCGGCCCACACCACCGGTTCCTGCCCACTGATCTGTCCGAACAGCTCCAGCAGCTGCTCGGCCTCAGCGCGGCGTGGACCGCTGGCGCGATCCAGAACCGGCCCGACGGGCAGATCCGAGGGTGACATTGCCGGTTCCTTGCCTGCCATGATCGTCCTTCCAAAAAACAGCTGATTGTTCGCCATCCTATGCGATGACGCGCACCCTTTGGACGGTGCCGGAGCGCTGGCCCACCGACTTGGCGGGCTTCCCGCCGTGTGTTTCCGGCAACAGGTTTTCATCCAGCGCGCAGGCACTGCTAGAATTATTGACTGTGCCCAGGCGAGGGGACCGGCTGTCAAGAGCCGGGACCGTTATCGACAAGGCCGGAAACGCTCGGTGAGAACCACTTCGGTGGGCTTTGTGCCGATGCTTCCCTGGTCCACGCGAGGGCGACAACGAAGCATTGAACAACCGAAGGAGAACACCATGAGCTCTGTAAACCTCGACGCCATCGTCCGCGAAGACTTCGGCAAGGGCGCTGCCCGCCGTGCCCGCCGCGATGCCAAGATCCCTGCCGTGGTCTACGGCGCAAGCTCCCAGCCGCTGCACGTGCTGCTGCCGGCCCAGGAAACCACCCTGGCCGTCCGCGACCGCTCCATTGAGCTGGTCCTGAACGTGGATGGCAAGGAAGTCAAGACCACCGTCAAGGAGCTGCAGATCAACGCGCTGAGCCGCAACATCGATCACATCGACCTGATGGTTGCCGCCTAAGCAACGCAGCAGACCCATAGCTGATCATCATGAGTGATGAGACCTGGCTGGTAGCCGCTCGGGAATCCCGGGCCCGGCTACGCTGGCAATAGACACAATGTCGGCACATGGTGCTCGACGAACTGGCCTCCCGCGTGGGCGGCAAGTTCAAATCCCATCCTTCACGCGCCCAAATCATCCAGGGCCGCATGGGAATCGGCGGGCCACGCCTCGTGCTGGCCAAGCCCGGCACCTATATGAACCTATCGGGTCAACCGGTGGGCAAACTGGCGAAGTTCTTCTCTGTCATCCCCGACCACGTGATCGTCGTGCACGACGAGGTCGACATCCCCTTCGAGCAGATCAAGCTCAAGCAGGGCGGGGGAGAGGGCGGACACAACGGCCTGCGGGATATCTCCAAGGCACTGGGCACCAAAGACTACCTGCGCGTGCGGGTTGGCGTAGGTCGTCCACCTGGCCGCATGGAGACCGCGGACTGGGTGCTGCGCGACTTTTCCAAGACCGAACGCGCCAGCCTGCCGCTGCATTTGGACCGTGCGGCCGACGCGGTGGAAAGCCTGATCACCCAGGGCCTGGAACGCACACAACTAAAATTCCACGGCTCCTAAAATACCTAGTCAACCCCGTTTGCTAAGAGTACGCGCAAGCAATCTACCAAGCAGTAATAGTCCAGTTGTGCGCCAAAAAGTATGGCTATATTCTCTCATTCGGCTTCGGTTGAGAGGCCGATGAAGTCGCCGACAGCTGACAGGCCTCCCCCAAGTACGGCCTAACTCCCCCAAGAGTCAGTTGTCGGCGTCTTCGCGTTAACGGGCAGGGGCCGCTAACTAAGGACCGGCTTAGGTGTCAGTTCGCGGATGAGGTGGAATAATTAGCCCATGTTCGCTTTCCCTAATCATTGGGCGGGGAGAGGCCACCACCACCACCGGAGGGACACGTGCATTTGGCAAGTAGCACCACTTCGACCCTGCAGCAGCCATTGACGAGTCAGGAAGTCGCGCGGATCAAGGCAGACTTCCAGATTCTCGATCAACCGGTCTCTGGCCACGAGTTGGTCTACCTGGACTCCGGGGCCACCAGCCAAAACCGCGGTGCGTCTATGAGGCCGAGCAGCATTTCTACGAAACCGCCAACGCGGCGGTGCACCGTGGTGCGCACAGCCTGGCTGTGGAGGCCACCGACGTCTTCGAAAACGCCCGTGCGACGGTCGCCTCCTTCATTGGGGCGGCACCAAACGAGCTGGTGTGGACCTCGAATGCCACCGAGGCGTTGAACCTGCTGACCTACTCCTTCTCCAACGCCTCACTGGGCCGCGGGGGAGCGGAGGCCCGCCGCTTCGCCTTTGGCCCGGGCGACGAGATCCTGGTCACCGAACTGGAACACCACGCGAATCTGATCCCGTGGCAGGAGCTGGCCTTCCGCACCGGCGCCACGCTGCGCTACGTCCCGGTCAGTGACCAGGGGGTGCTGCGCTACGACCTGTTGGACGAGCTGGTCACCGAACGCACCAAGGTGGTCGCCTTCACCCACGTCTCGAACGTGCTGGGCACCGTGATCGACGTACCGAAGTTCGTGCAGGCCGCCCGCCGGGTCGGGGCCCTGACGGTGCTCGACGGCTGCCAATCGGTTCCACACCTGCCGGTGAACGTGAAGAACCTGGACGTGGATTTCATGGCCTTCTCCGGGCATAAGATGCTCGGCCCCACAGGCATCGGGGCCCTCTACGGCCGGGCCGAACTGCTCGACGCGATGCCCCCGTTCCTCACCGGTGGATCCATGATCACCCTGGTGGACATGGAACACGCCGAATACCTGCCCTCGCCCCAGCGCTTTGAGGCCGGAACCCAGCGGATCTCCCAGGCCCACGGCCTGGCCACCGCGGCCAGCTACCTGGACGAAATCGGCATGCAGCGCATCGCCGAATGGGAAGAGCGCCTGGGAGGGCTGCTGCTGCAGGGCCTGGCGAACCTTGAAGGCGTGCGGGTCTTCGGTCCCACCGATGCCCCCCGCATCGGCACAGTCCCATTTGAAGTCACCGGCGTGCATCCGCACGACGTGGGCCAGTACTTGGACTCGCGGGGCATTGCGGTCCGGGTGGGTCACCATTGCGCCCAGCCGCTGCACCGGGCCCTGGGTGTCACCGCCACCACCCGCGCCAGCACCTATTTGTACAACACCGAAGAAGACATCGCCCGGCTCATCGAAGCCGCCGGCTCGGTTCGAAAGTATTTTGGAGTCTAAGTGAACGACCTCGATCAGCTCTACCAACAGGTCATCCTCGACCACGCCAAGACGCGCACCGGATCCCCGTTGCAGCAGCCCGGCCAGGGCCACCGGCACGGCGAATCCCACCAGCACAATCCCATCTGCGGGGACCAGATTAAGGTCCGTGTCGAACTGGGCGAGGGCGGGGGCCTGCAGACCATCAGCTGGGAAGGGGAAGGGTGCTCGATTTCCATGGCCTCGGCCTCGGTGCTCACCGAGCTGGCCACCGGGCTGAGCCGTGATGAATTCATGGAGCGCCTGGGGCTCTTCCGTGAGATGATGCGCTCCCGCGGAACCGCCACCCCCGATGAGGAGGCCCTGGAGGACGCGGCCGCCTTTGTGGGGGTCTCCAAGTTCCCGGCACGGGTCAAATGCGCCATGCTTTCCTGGGTGGCCGCAGAGGCCGCCCTGCTGGCCGCCAACGGCCAATAGCACGCTGGCAGGCCGTAGCAACGGCGCGGTGCCCGGAGGAACACTTCAGCTTGGAAACCACTGGTTTCCAAGGCTGACGTGTTCATCAGGATAGTTGCCGTACCGGGCTCACGCCCGCAGGAGGCGTGAGCAAATCAGCTGTCCTGCTGGTAGACGTCCGGGATCCCGTCCTTGTTTTCGTCCCGGGTTTCACGTTCGTGGATGACCCGGTAGCGGCGGTTACGCGGCACCAGCCACAGTGCGCCGAGGATCGCGGCGACAAACGACCCGATAAGGATGGCCACCTTCGCGTGCTCGTAGTGCGGGGACTGCAGGCCGAAGGACAGCTCGGAGACCAGCAGCGAGACGGTGAAACCGATGCCGGCCAGCAGCGTCACGCCCAGCAGGTCGCCCCACTTGGTGTCCTCATCCAGGGAAGCCTTGGTGAACTTGGTCAGCACCCAGGTCGAACCCATGATGCCGATCGGCTTGCCGACCACCAGGCCGATGACAATGCCCCAGAACACCGGATCCAGGAACAGTTCGCCAGCCGATTCCATGCCCACCACCGAGACGCCGGCGGAGAAGAAGGCGAACACCGGGATCGCGAACCCACTGGACAGTGGCCGGAAGCGGTGCTCGAACTCTTGGGCCAGTCCCCGTCCGCGCCCCGGGTGGCGGCGCTTGACCGGTACGCAGAAGCCCAGCACCACGCCGGCAATAGTGGCGTGGACCCCCGAACCGAAAACGAAAATCCAGTCAGTACGCCCAACGGCAGCAACAGCAGCCAAGCCGCCCAAGCATGGTTGGCGAAGAGCTTGCCGAAGGCGTAGGCCAGGATGGTAAACGCGGCAATCGGGATCAGGGCCAGGCCCAGGTAATTCAGCTTCAGCTCGTCGGTGAAGACAAACGCGATGATCATGATCGCGATCAAGTCATCGACACGGCCAGGGTCAGCAGGAAGATGCGCAGCGCGGTGGGCAGGGCCGAACCGATGACGGCCAGCACCGCGACCGCGAACGCAATATCGGTGGCGGTGGGAATCGCCCAGCCGCGCAGGGTTTCCTCACCGGCGGAGAAGTTGATGATCGTGTAGAACAGGGCCGGGACCAGTACACCGCCAAACGCGGCCGTCACCGGCACAACGGCGGTCTTGAAACGCCGCAGGTCGCCGATCACGAATTCCTTCTTCAGCTCCAACCCGGTGAGGAAGAAGAAGATGGCCAGCAAGGCATCGGCCGCCCAGTGCCCGAGGGACAGATCCAGGTTCACGCCGAAGATCTCGGGCCCGAAGTGGAAGTCGCGCAACGCGAAGTATGAATCGCTCCAGGGGGTGTTGGCCCAGATCAGGGCCAGAACCGCACCGGCGATCAGCAGCATCCCGCCGACGGTTTCCTTGCGCAGGATCTTGCCGATGCGGATGAATTCGGGATAGCTCGGGCGGGAGAACAGACGGTGCTGTCCTGGCGAGGGTGTTTGGGGCATGAAGGGTCTCGCTTACTACTTGGATGAACATTTTCCGCCGACCAGACTTCCCGGCACACCAAAGACAACAGTATCGATTTGAGCCGCAGCTCACAAGCAAAGCCCGGCGTCCACCGACGTCGTGGTCACCGGGCCTTGGGCTGGCGGGAAGAACGGACTTACTTCGACAACCAGGCGTTGACCTGGGCTGCCTGCATGTTCAGGCCTTGCCCAGGTACGGCTCGGCCGCCGAAGCGATCTTGCCGCCAATGAACGGAATGGAGGAGGAGACTTTTGCCTCAATGGCGAAATTGGTGCCCTCGGCGTTCGCGTCCAACGCCTCCGAGCCACTGACGCTCACCGGCACCCCGCCCACCGAGATGTCCACCGTGGCGGTGCGGCTGCCCGAGGCATCCGGGACGCCCCACTTCTCGGTCTGGGTGACTTCCACGGAGGAGCCAACGAACTTCTTGGCCATGTCCGGCACCCGATCGGTGGGCAACGCGCGCACGGTGATCAGGGTAAAAGCGCCAGCGGTGTCGCCCTGGACGGAGAAGTCGGTCAGGGTTCCTTGGCCAGGGTGGTCAGGTGCTCGGCGAACTCGCGGTTCGTCAGCGTGGCGATAATGTCGGAAACCGGGTGGGGAATCTGGGTGCTAGCGTTCAGTGCCATGGATGCGTTGCCAATCCTTTGTTATTCGCTGCGGGTACCCACCGGTTAATGTTCCCGGTGAATCGATCACAATCTAGCCTACCGGCCAGCACCGGTTGGGTAGGCTAGGAGGGCATGGCGAAACACCATTTGATCTGTTGCGCGGCCCCCGGAACCCCGAAGGCCGCCCGTCGTGCTGCGCGCATGCCCGTCACCGACATGTCCGCCCCCGACATGCCCAGCGTCGAGATGCCCCACCCAGAATTGCCGCGAGAGGACCGTTGACTGTCATGACCCTGCACGGACTGCATGATTTCCTGCGCACCGAGACGTCATTCAAGAGGATCCACGAGAACGCCGCCCGACCCTATTCCACGCGCAGCACCGAGATTGAGATCGCCGCGCCCGCCGGGATGCGCGCCATCCTCAGCGCCCAAGTCAGTGACGCGCTGGTCGCCGCCGAGCATGAGGGGGTGGTGCTGGTTGTCACCGCCACCGGGCGGGAGGCCGAGGAGGTCTCCGAATCGCTGGGCGCCTACATGGACCGGGCCTCGGTCGCCGAGTTCCCCTCCTGGGAAACCCTGCCGCACGAACGGCTCTCCCCGCGCAGCGACACCGTGGGCCGGCGCCTGGAGGTGCTGCGCCGGCTGCATGACGGCGATCCGAACCTGAAGGTCATCATCGCCCCGATCCGCGCGGTCCTGCAGCCGCTGGTGCAGGGACTGGGACAGCTGCGCCCGGTGCAGTTGGAGCTGGGGGCCGAACCCGGGTTCGACCAGGTGATCAAGGACCTGGCCGCGGCGGCCTACGCCCGGGTGGACATGGTGACCCACCGCGGGGAGTTTGCGGTGCGCGGCGGCATCATCGACGTCTTCCCCCCGACCCTGGACCACCCGGTGCGCATTGACTTCTTCGGTGACGAGATCGACACCATGCGCTACTTTTCGATCGCTGACCAGCGCTCCATGAGCGACCAGGCGCCGGAGCACATCACCGCCACCCCCTGCCGCGAACTGCTGATCACCGCGAAGGTGATGAGCCGGGCCGCGAAACTGGCCGATCAGTTCCCCGCAGCCACCGAAATGCTGACGAAGATCGCCGGGGGGATCGCCGTGGAGGGCATGGAGTCCCTCGCCCCGGTGCTGGTGGACAAGATGGTGCCGCTGCTCTCGCTGCTGCCGGCCTCCTCGGTGGCGCTGGTCATGGAGCCAGAACGGTGCGCACCCGGGCCCACGACCTGAATGAGACGAACGCCGAATTTTTGGCCGCCGCCTGGGCCTCGGCCTCCGATGGGGCCAATGCGCCGCTGGATCTGTCCACCGCGGAGGCCGGGCGCCAGCTGGCCTCGGGCGACTTCGCCTCGTTGAGCGAGACGGTGGAGCACGCCGCGGCGGCCGAGGTCTCCTGGTGGGCGGTGACCTCACTGGCGCCGATGAGGAACTGGAGCTGGGAGCCGAGACCATCCGGGTGCACGCCCGCGAACCGCGCGGTTACCAGGGGGACATCGAGGAAATGATGGCGTTCATCTCCTCCCGGATCCGCGATGAGTGGCGCCTGGTGGTCGCCACCGAGGGCCCCGGCCCGGCCGCCCGGCTCTCCCAGCTGTTCCACGAATACCAGATCCCGGCCCACCGGGTGGAGCAGATCTCCCAGGACCCCACCCCGGGCTGATTGAGATCACCCAGGCACAGGCCGGACGCGGTTCGTGTTCGATGAGCTGAAGTTCGGCCTGCTCACCGAGGCCGACCTGCTGGGCCGCTCCAGCGCCTACGCCCCGCGCGCCGGCAAGAAAATGACCGCCAAGCGCAAGCGCAACGCGGTGGACCCGCTGTCCCTGGTCGCCGGGGACTACATCGTGCACGAGCAGCACGGCATCGGCAAGTTCGTGGAGCTGGTGGCTCGCAGGGTCGCCGGGTCCTCCAAGGACGCCAGGCGCGAATACCTGGTGGTGGAGTACGCCCCTCCAAGCGCGGCGCCCCCGGCGACCGCTTGTTCGTGCCCATGGACCAGCTGGACACCATCACCCGCTACGTGGGCGCCGAATCACCCAGCCTGTCCAAGATGGGCGGGTCGGACTGGTCGAACACGAAGTCCAAGGCCCGCAAGGCGGTCAAGCAGATCGCCGGGGACCTGATCAAGCTGTACTCGGCGCGCATGGCCAGCCGCGGCCACGCCTTTGGATCCGACACCCCCTGGCAGTCGGAGCTGGAGGAGGCCTTCGCCTATGTGGAAACCCCGGACCAGCTCACCGCCATCAACGAGGTGAAGGCCGATATGGAAAAGCAGGTCCCGATGGACCGGCTGATCTCCGGGGACGTGGGCTTTGGCAAGACCGAGATCGCGGTGCGCGCCGCCTTCAAGGCGGTGCAGGACTCCAAGCAGGTGGCCCTGCTGGTGCCCACCACGCTGCTGGCTTCCCAGCACTACCAGACCTTCACCGAACGCTACTCCGGATTCCCGGTGCGGGTGAAGGCGCTCTCGCGCTTCCAGACCGCCAAGGAAGCCAAGGAGGTGCTCGCCGGGCTTAAGGACGGCAGCGTGGACATCGTCATCGGCACCCACCGGCTGCTGTCCAAGAACGTGGAGTTCAAGAACCTGGCCTGGTGATCATCGACGAGGAGCAGCGCTTCGGCGTGGAGCACAAGGAGGAGCTGAAGAAGCTGCGCACCAACGTGGATGTGCTGGCCATGAGCGCCACCCCGATCCCGCGCACCCTGGAGATGAGCCTGACCGGGATCCGGGAAACCTCCACGCTGGCCACCCCGCCGGAGGAGCGCCACCCGGTGCTCACCTATGTGGGTCCACGCACCGACAAGCAGATCTCCGCGGCGATCCGCCGCGAGCTGATGCGTGACGGTCAGGTGTTCTTCGTGCACAACCGGGTTTCCTCGATTGAGCGGGTCGCCGCCGAACTGCGCGAGCTGGTGCCCGAGGCGCGGGTTGAGGTGGCCCACGGCAAGATGAGTGAATCCCGCCTGGAACGGATCATCCAGGACTTCTGGGAACGCAAGTTTGATGTGCTGGTTTCCACCACCATCATCGAAACCGGCCTGGACATCTCCAACGCGAACACGCTGATCGTGGACCGGGCCAACAACTACGGCCTGTCCCAGCTGCACCAGCTGCGCGGGCGCGTGGGCCGGGCCCGGGAACGGGCCTACGCCTACTTCCTGTGGGACGCCGAAAAGCCGCTGGGCGAGGTGGCCCTGGAGCGGCTGAAGGCGGTCGCGGCGCACAATGAACTCGGCTCGGGCTACCAGCTGGCGATGAAGGACCTGGAACTGCGCGGGGCGGGCAACCTGCTGGGCGGGGAACAGTCCGGGCACATCGCCGGGGTGGGCTTCGACCTGTACCTGCGCCTAGTCGGGGAGGCCGTGGCCGACTACAAGGGGGAGGGGGACACCGAGCCGGCGGAAATGAAGATCGAGCTGCCGGTCAACGCCCACCTGCCCCACGACTACGTGCCCGGCGAACGGCTGCGCCTGGAGGCGTACCGCAACATCGCCTCGGCCGAGACCCCCGAGGCGCTGGCCGAGGTGGGGGAGGAGCTGGTGGACCGCTACGGCAAGATGCCGGCCCCGGTGCAGAACTTGTTGCGGGTGGCCGGGCTGCGGATCCGGGCCCGGGCAGCGGGCCTGAGCGACATCCAGCTGATCGGCAACCACGTGAAGGTCGCCCCGGCGAAGATCGAGGACCTGCCCGCCTCCCGCCAGGTGCGCCTGGAGCGGCTGTATCCGGGGGCGGCGAACAAGCCGGCGCTGAACGCGATCTTCTTCGATCGTCCGCGCACCGCCCCGGTGGGCGGACGCCCGCTGGCCGACGAGGAGATCCTGGACTGGGCCGAACAGCTGCTCTACAACCTGTTCGAAAA
>NZ_BAXF01000015.1:0-18614 GCF_001310435.1 Arthrobacter sp. JCM 19049
ACGCCCCAGCGCCTAGGAGCGCTTCGGCACCGGATGGCACAGCTAGGACTTTTGACGCAGGCTAATCCGTCAGTTCCTTGCCGCGGGATTCAGTAATGGCCCATGCCGTTAGGGCCGATATCAGCAGCAGCACAATCGAATAGATCGAGAAGACCGTTCCTCCATATTCACCGAACCAGCTATCCAGAGCTGCTTGGAGATATGCCGCTGTCCCGCCGAACAAAGCTACGCACAGGCATATGGCGCGGCAACACCGATAGTGCGAACCGATGTGGGGAACAGCTCGGCATAGACCGCGGGCATGATGGCCGCCGAAGCGGATATGAAGATCAACATGACCGACATAGCGATGAATAGTTGCCACCATTCACCATGCACGACGAAGGTCATCGGGAACTGCATTGCAGCAGCACCAATAGACGAAATGATCAATACCGGACGCCGACCAATGCGGTCCGACAGTTTACCCCAGAATGGGAGTGCCGCCATGAAGATTAGGTTTGCCGCTACGCCAACCCAAAGGGCCTCGGATGGTTCCATGCCAAGGGTAGCGATTGCATGCGCAGGGGTGGCAACGGACCAAATGTAGTAAACCACGGTGAGGCCGACTGTCAACCCGATGACTTGAAAGGCTTTTGTTCGGTTGGCCATGAAGTCTTTGATAAGCGAGGCCTTCGGCTGTGTAGCTTGCTTCTCGGCCTTCTTGTGCTTCGTGAACTGCTCAGTTTCCTTCAAACGTGCTCTCATGACGAGGGTGTATAGTCCGAAAACAGCTCCCAATGCGAAGGGAATGCGCCAGCCGAACCCGTTCATCTGCTCGGTGGTTAAGACCAAGGTGAAAATGGCTCCGAGCAAGGTGCCAAAGACGATGCCGGCGGTCCCTGAGAAGTAGATCAGCGTTGCGTATAGGCCGCGTTTCGGTGCCGGTGCCATCTCGGCCAGGTAGGTCTGGGCGCTGGGAAGTTCGCCGCCGTGGGCCAAGCCTTGGATGAGTCTGGCGATCAGGAGCATCACCGAGGCAAATGCACCCACGGCTGCGAAGTTCGGGGTCACTGCAATAATCAACGATCCTAACGCTGCCAGGCCGACAGCCAACGTCATCGAGGTCTTGCGACCGATGCGGTCACCGATCACGCCGAAGAGCACTCCGCCCACCGGTCGCGCTACGAAGCCCACGGCGAAGATGGCCATGGTTGCGAGGAAGGCGCTGGTCGCGTCTTGCGGGGAGAAGAGGTTATTGGCGATATACGGGGAGAAGGTGGCGTAGATGGCCCAGTCGAACCATTCAACAGCGTTGCCGGCACCGATGCCGAAGAGGCTCTTTGTCAGTTCCTTGCGGTTATGCGGTCGGTCAGTAGTCGACGCCGCGCCGCCGAGTTTAGGCGTTTCCATGAGATTTCTCCGGTCCGAGGTTAGTTGGCGGACAATTCAGCGAGCTTGCTGATGGCCAGATGTGTGTAGAGTGCGGTGCCCTTAGGCAGAACCTCATCGGAGAATTCTGCAAAAGGTGAATGGTTGAATTGTGCGTCGGAAGCCTCGACGCCCGGTGCCAGCGCTGACAGGAATATAAAGGCTCCGGGAACATGTTCGAGGACCCGGGAAAAATCTTCCGATCCCGCGAGCGGGTTTGCCATCTGCGCATATGCTGACTCGTCGAAGAGCTCCACCACGGCACGGCTTGCGTGGCAGTCTCAGATTCGTGTTGATTGTCACCGGATATTCCGGGCGCAGTTCGATTTCAACGTCTACGCCATGCGCTGAGGCAATGCCACGCAGTAGGCGCGGGAGTTTTTGTTCTAATGCTGCAAAGGTCTCGCGGCTGAATGAGCGGACGGTAGCTTCGAAGTGCGCGGTTTCGGGGATAACATTGCGGGCATGGCCGCCCTCAAAGACTCCTACGGAGATCACCACTGGATCGAAGACGTCGAACCTGCGTGTAACCATCCCTTGCATCGCAGTGACCATTTCCGCGGCAACATAGACCGGATCCTTGGCCAGGAATGGTGCGGAACCGTGTCCGCCCTGCCCGTGCACCGTGACGAAGAGACCAGCTGAAGAACTCATCACCGGGCCGGGACGGCTCATAAACTGTCCAGAGGTTCCCAGCGCGCTCATGACATGCAACCCAAAGGCTGCGTCTGCCGTTGCGCCGGCGGCTTCAAGCACTCCCTCGCGAATCATGTGGCCGGCACCGTCGAATCCTTCCTCGCCAGGCTGGAACATGAAGACGACATCCCCGGCCAACTGGTCGCGTCGATCCGCCAAAATCGTCGCGGCTCCAGCGAGCATGGCAGTGTGCAAATCGTGGCCGCAGGCATGCATCGTATTGCCCGTTTGGGAGGCGTAGGAAACGTTGGCCTTTTCCCTTACTGGCAAGGCATCCATGTCGCCGCGCAGTAGGACGCTGGGAGCATTGTCCCGCGCGGCACCGCCACGCAGCACAGCGGTGACCGAGCTCAGCTCTTGTCCCAGAGTCACCTCGAATCCTAGCGGTTCGAGCCATTCCAGGACTCGCTGTTGGGTCAATGGCAAATCAAGTCCGACTTCCGGTTGACGGTGAAGCTCATGGCGAAGCTTCTGGATTTCAGGCGCCAGGTGCTGGGCATCGCTGACAATGTTTTCCGAAGAATACATCGCGGACCTTCTTTTCGTTGACAAGGAGGCATCTTATGAGGCCAATCACACTGTTTATCATCAGGTACTTTGGAACGTGCCCCTGTAGATTCAAGGTTTAATTGCATTTGAACGTGGATCGACCGAAAATAGTTGCACGATGATGGATTTCGAACTAGCGCAAGATGACTTGGAACTAGTGCATGCGCTACAAATAGCGCCGCGCTTAAGTTGGACAGAGCTGGGCAAGGTGCTTGGAAGGCATCCGGCCACCTTGTCTAACCGCTGGAACCGCCTGCATTCGCAACGGGTCGTCTGGATACTGGGGCATTTGGGTGGCCGCCCGCAGATGCATTGCACCGTGCTCTTGGACGTGGAGGTGGATCCCCGACTCATGGATGCCACTTTGCGGGCATTGTGCCGGATACCGGAGGTGAATTCCGTTGACAGTTCCTCGCGGCATGCCGATTTCCGGTTGACCTGCATCGCTCCGGACTGGCTGAGCATGTCACACCGGGTGCTGCCCAAATTGTGGGCAGTGGAAGGGGTTCTGAGGATCAAGGCCTCCGTCTGCACACGCGTCTATGCCAGCGGAGACCAGTGGAGACTCGATGTCCTTTCACCTCGGCAGGAGGATGAGCTACGCGCCTGGCGCCAGCACCGCAGGTTTCAGTCGGAACTATCCCTGCGGCCCTGTGGCCCTGCCTTGAAGTCCTGCAGGTCAATGGCCGAGCAACAGCACGAGATATAGCCCAATCAACAGGACAGCATCCGGCCACCGCAGCTCGCTTGCTCAATGCCGCACTATCCGCAGGCATGGTATACATTCGTTGCGAACTGGCTACCGACTATTCCGGATCCCCGCTGTTGGTACAGTGGTTTACCAAGGTGCCACCGGGAATGGAAGACCGAATCGCGCAATTCCTTAAAACTTTTCGCAGCCTAAGATTGTGCGCAGCCACCACGGGGGAAGCGAACCTGACGTTCAACATGCAGCTGCATGAACCATCTGAAATCGCCAGCATCGAGCGAAAGCTCGTCGCACAGTTTCCGCAACTGCAGATCCTTGAAACCTGTGTCGGCACAAGAAGCTACAAGCGCATGGGATGGCTGCTCGATGCCGACGGGCGGTTCAACCGATCTCCAGACAGCATTGAAAGTAGCTACCAATCGAGACCGCATAGCTGAGGATGAACGGCTACAACTGGCTGCGCCCCTGAAGGGAGGCGCGCAGCACCTGCAGCACCCCGTGCTCGGTATTGGCCGGGGCCGTGAAGTTCGCGGCCTGCGCCACCAGCGGGTGAGCAGTGGCCCCATGCACTCCACAGAGCGGATTTTTCTCATCGATAAATTTATATTATGTATAGCTCCGGCTTTTGTATTGTCTTGTCCTGCGGACTCGGGGGTCTTTGGAGGGCATGCTGGCGAGGCAGGAACTATCTAGCGGATGACTACTCTCCAGTCACAAATAAATACGCTAAATTATTCTTCTACACGTATCCATTCGAATACACGTCAGGCCCCGGTGTCCTCCTCTGAGATCCGCACTCACGGTACCAGAATCCGCGGCCGATGCGCTTTCTGCACAGAACCAGGAAAACATGCCCCCTAGCGTCACTGGAGCTCTGTTCTCCACCGCCCTCGCCTCCGGCCTGTTGTTCTCCGCCGCGCCGGCACATGCCACAGAAGCACACCTCGCCTTCGCCACAGCCAGCACCCAGGAAACCACCGCCGAGGAGCTATCCGCCTCGGCACCAGAGGCATCGGAAAGCATATCTGCCTCCGTGGAAGCTGGAGAAACTAGCCATACCGAGACCGCAGACCTTCCTGCCGAGCCCAGCGTAGAACCGACAGAACAGGCTGGCTACGAAGCAGCTCAGACGCCCATGAGCCAACCGATGCGACTCGCAGCTACTTCTATTGCCGTAAGTGACCGATAATCTACGTTATGTAAAGCCGCATTCTGCGTATCTCATCCGACGAATCATCCAACCCCTCTTCCATAACGGATATGCGTATTGTAGATAGAGTAAATATGCAGGACTATCGAAGATTGCCGTACGGTTTTGGATATCAAAAGAAACTCTCTCCGCCTTACACTCGTTAGGTTATCGGCTTGAAGGAAACGAGTGCGAAAGTAGTTTCGGCGCCGGTCCAGGTATGCGCTCCACTGCGGTCGATTCGTTATGGGACTCGCATTCCCCAAGACCGCAGATCCTTATGAGCCGCTATCGGGAGAGGGGCCAGTACGAGGTATTGCAACCTCATCAAGAGGCGGGCCAAGCACGGGAAACCTGCAGGGGGACACCCTCATCCCCTCCCCGGTACGCTGCTGACTGTGCTGCTCAAAGTAACGCAGATACAGCTGCTTCTTCTCCCGGGCGCGCAGTTTCCCCGCGGCTCCGGGCCGCAGTACGCGCGCGATTTTAGCCCGGAGCCGTTGTTCAGCGGACCTTTCGTCCGCTTTTGTATACTCCTGCAACCCGTGAAGACAATCCTTCAAAGGATGTCAGATCCCCGCGGAAGACGGCCAAATCCGCTCGGAGTCCTGGCCGAATAGCACCGCGATCGTCGAACCCGAGTAACTGGGCAGCGGACTGGGTGGAGGCATGCAGCACAGCTTCGGGGCTCATCCCGGCCCTTTGCATGAGCTGGAGCTCCTCTAGATTTATTCCGTGCTTGAAAAGTCCCGCATCAGTTCCCATCGCGATTTTGACTCCGGCTTTGACCGCTTGCTTGATCATGGCAGCATGAGCGATGCCAGCTTCGCGTGATTTGCGTGCAACTTCATCTGCTACCGAAGCGCCGGCGTCGATCATCCGGTTCAGTGCTACAGGGGCCAGAAGCGTCGGCACGAGCCACACGTCATGCTCTATCATCAGCTGGAAGCACTCGTCATCAGCATAGACGCCATGCTCAATTGACCTGACCCCAGCGCGGATTGCATTGATAATTCCTTGTTTACCTTGCGCGTGGGCCATGACTGGTGTCTGTCCGGACTTCGCCTCTCGGACGCAAGCTTCTAGTTCGTCCATGCTGAATTGTGCATGATGTGGATTGTCGGTCACTGATGAGACGCCACCGCTAGTGCAGATCTTGACGACATCGGCACCTGCACGCTGCAGTTCGCGCACGCGCTTGCGCATCTCCTCAACACCGTCCACGACAGGGGCTGGTCGGCCTGGGTGCTCAGGCAGCAGGTGATGTACGGCGCCTGAAGGGGTCACACCATCCGAATGGCCACCAGTTTGACTCAATATATTGACTGCAATACGCATATCGGGCCCCTCGACCAATCCTAGTTCAATGGCTCGTTTGATTCCGGCGTCGGCTCCGGCCGCGTCGCGTACTGTAGTGATACCCAAATCTAGGGTGCGTCGTAATGTGTCGGCAGCTGTATAGAACTGCAGTGAAAACGGTTCGGTCAGTTGCGCGAGGGGATTAATACCATCGATAGTGAGGTGCACATGACAATCAATTAATCCCGGTGTCAGTGTACAGTTTGGTAGTTCCACGATGTCGTCTGCGACGAGTCCTGGTCCTACTTCCCTGATCTGTCCACCGTCAATGAGTACTTCGGTCCCGCTAGGAAGGAAAGTTTCTCCGTCGAACACCTTCTCGGGGCGGATTACAGTACTCATGGCCGTCCGCTTCATGGGGTACGAATACTGTTGTGGGCCGTGTGGCCGCGTCATAGGAAAGGGTGCCGCCTACCGCGCCCATGCCACTAGATCGAGCCGGTTCGGCCTGACGGATGCCGTCGCTTGCCTGCCAACCGTTAATCCAGATCACTGCCGCTTCGATGTCACGGGCCGCAGCCAAATTTTCCGCATTATTACTGTAAACCGTGGCAGCCAGCCCATATTCACTCTCACGGGCCAGTTCTAGTGCGGTGGCAAATGAGTCAACGACTGTTATTGGAGCAACCGGCCCAAAAGTCTCCTGCTGCGCAATTAGCATGTTTGCGGTGATCCCGGTAAGAACCGTGGGCGGGAAATGATTACCATTCACCTCTGTAGGGATACCTCCGGCAATCACTTCGGCTCCAAGCGCAACAGCGTCGGACACATGTTCGGCCACTATCCTCGCCTGATCATTGTCGACCATTGGGCCAATTGCCATTCGGCCACCCTCAGCGAAGATCTTGCTGGCTTCAACAAGAGCTGGAAGGAAACTTTCGACAATGTCCTGGTGAACGTAAATGCGTTCCATGGAAGTGCAGATCTGTCCGCTGTTGAGAAATGAGCCTGCTGCCACGTCCATGGCTACCGATTCCACATCGACTCCGACATCAACAATCGCCGCGTCTTTGCCGCCCAGCTCCAAAATGGACCGATTCAGATTGCTTCCGGCAGCTTGCGCAATCTTGCGACCGGTGGCAATCGAACCGGTGAAAACTACCAGATCTATGTCTGCGTGAGCAGCTAGGGCCTTTCCCGCCTGCCCGTCGCCCAGCACAAGATTCAGAACTCCAGATGGCAGCAGATTTTCCTCGAACAGGATGCATGCTGAAGGGGTGGCTTTCTCAGAAGGCTTGATGATCACAGTGTTGCCGGAGGCAAGCAACGGACCGAGGTTGACTAAGATCTGTGCCACTGTGAAATTCCACGGGACAATCTGGGCTACGACTCCTAAGGCGCTACGGTTGATCTCTGTAGTTCCGTTGGCGCCCTTGATACTGGTGTGGAACGGATAATTCCCCCATCCTCTAAGGCTGCCCGGAAAGCACTCAGGCCGGCTTGAAGGAATTGATGTGCGACTGCGATCGGCTTGCCCATTTCACGCTGTTCTTCCCGTGCGATCTCCTCAGCGCGCGACTCGATCCGATCAGCGAACTTGCGCAGCATTGCCAGTCGTTCATCTAGCGGCAGGGATACCCATTGATTTTGGGCGCCACGCGACGAACTCACAGCGCGGTTTACCTCATCGAAGCTGCTAGCGGGAAATGTTGCGAAAATCGATCCATCATCTGAAGCAGCAGCTTGCAGCGTCCTGCCCGAGACGGATCCCTGCCATTGCCCGCCAATGAAGTTACTAAGCTTCAGCATTTTCCAGACCTTTCGATGTGCTTTCTTCTTTAGGGATAACACGATCGGCCATTGCTTCGGCGATGGCGACCGTGGCCAGATGGGTGTTGGCCCTTGGAACCGAGGGGAAGATCGAAGCGTCAATCACGCGAAGTCCCTCGAATCCGATGACCTTGCATTCGGGATTGACGACGCTGCGGGGATCTTCTTCCCTGCCCATGCGGCAAGTGCTGGTGGCATGCTGTGTATCAGCGACGCGTGACCGCAGGAATTCATCAATTCGTCTCTCGTCATTCGAAGCAATAGCTGTATAGAACTCCTCAGCGCTTTGTTCTACAGGCACTGCGGAAATCGCGCGCACTGGAGCAGTCGTACAGAGCCGTGCAAGGAATTGAGCCCCCTGACGTAACCTGCGTATGTCACGTACGTCCGTGAGCATGCGTTCATCCACGAATGGCTGCTCCAAAGGATCGACTGAAGTCACTTCAACTCGGCCCCGTGAATGCACCTGGTTGAGCCAAATACCAATCGCTGCGGCCCCATGCGAGGTGTCGGCACTTTCCATCGCCAGCACGTTCTGGTTCATAGACACGAGCATTAGATCATTACGGCAGCCATCCGGATCGTCACTGTTAAACCGGGCGGCGATGTTCGTATGCCTGTCTTCGACGGTCACTGGTGGGGTGTTCCTCCCCAGTAAAATGCCCACAGCAATCATTGGATGATCCTGCAATCCTTCGCCCACCGGAAGTTCCCTGCGCACCGGGACCGACAGGCGCTCCAAAACAGCGGCAGGTCCGATTCCCGAACGGATCAGTATCGGTGGAGTATGCACAGCACCTGCAGCGAGGATGATTTCCTCACCGTATTCCTCCACTGCCCCTTCATCGGTGATAATCCGCACTCCAATTGCCCTGTTAGCGCGGAAAAGAACCCTATCCACAGTCGACCCACCGCGCACGGTGAGATTAGGATTCTCCCGCTGCGGCTCAATGTATGCGTCGTTGACCGAGACTCTACGCAAATTACGCGAATTGATCGGGTATACGCTAACGCCGGAACCAGAGGGCGAATTAATATCTTCTACCCACTGCAACCCCATTTCTTGGGCAGCATCTGCCAATGCACGATCCGCTGGTCCCCATGTCTCCTCACCTGCGCGATAGATCGGGATCGGACCCGCGTTACCGTGATGTGACTCCTCACCAAACTGCGCGTCGTGCTCCAGCTTCCTAAAATAAGGCAATACTTCTGACCAGCTCCACCCGTCGCAACCGTCAGCGGCCCAATTATCGAAATCTTCCGCTGGGGGACGAATCGCAATCTGACCGTTAATGGCTGAACTACCACCAACCCCCCGACCGCGCCAATATGGCGCCGGTTCCTGCTTTGGTGTCCGCTTAGCCAGCAGTTTTGGATACATCATTCCCTCACAAGCGATCGGGTCGACCAGGGCTTTGAGCGGATTGGGCTGCGCCAAGCCTCATGCAGCTCTTCGGCTCGATAATCCGGACCACTTTCAAGCAGTAATACTTTGTCTCCGGCTGCTGCGCGACGTGCCGCGAAGGTCGCGCCGGCCGATCCCCCACCTACGACAACGTATTTCCAGGTGCTCATGGTGTTTTCCCCTTCCCAAGGCAGAAGTGCTTTGTCCAAGCCAGACTGTGACGCGGGTCACCGCCTTCCTTGGAAAGGGTATCTCACCGAAGAATGAAATTTCAAGAAAAAACGAAAACTCAGTTTCCTGTAAAATTTGAATCTCCGCTTATGCCTTAGTCAAGGAGGTCATCATTGGCAGCGAACCAGAAGTTCACTGAGGAGCTGGGTGCTGCTCTGGCAAATTTTCTGATGTGGCCCCCTATGGCCGGCCGTATCTCGGCGGCTCTCATGGCCAGTCCGAAACCGCTGACCCTCACGGAACTACAGGATCAGCTCCACGCCAGTGGAGGCGCAATCTCAGAAAGCACTCGGCTCTTGCTCACCACAGGGGTTATCCGTCGCCTTAAAACACCGGGTGTCCGACGCGCCCAGTATGAATGGTCCGATGACGCGTGGGTTAACTGCGCTAAGCACACTCGCGACCAAGTTGCTAAGTTACAAGATTTGGCCGAACGAACCGCAACCACATCCGATGGATCGGAGCTGTTTCTCTCCCGAATACGTGACATGGAGAAGTACTACCATCTCATGACGGATGGGCTTGCGAGGCTGAGCGATGAATATGAAACCCAGTTCCGCGCCGAGCAACCTACTGAGATATCCGCCACGACGAAGACAATGAGAACGTAGCATCTTCCTTCAATCTGCATAGTAAATCTCATTGAGCTGCACGGCCAGAAACATCAAAGGCTATCCGTGTCTGCATGTTCAAGAAGTGAGCTCCAACAAAAAGAGAGTGTGTCTTCCAGCAAAATTGGAAGACACACTCTCTAGAATTCGAAGGCAACAGAACGTGCGTCAAACGCACGGTGTGGGCTCTTGGATCGTAAATTTCACTAGCTCTTGAACCTTCAATTCATCTGGCTGTGTTCTACGAAGTCACCAATGGAACTGTGCCCTGCAAAAAGGCTGTCCTAATTGCCTGCGCATCGAGACCTTCTAGTCCCAAAATATCCGCCGTGCGTCCACTGTCTTCAAAGTCAGTTCCGCAGATGATGCCACTGAGCTTGATGAAGGAATCCGTCAGCGGCAACGACAATCCGATTTGTTGAGCCAACGAGTTCCAGATGACCAATCCAAAGGGTATATCTTCGGTGAAGTAGCGGTGGGTCAAGGAATCTGGTTCCGGGAATGCCTGCCGGCCGTAACCTTGAACGATGCGTTCTACATACGATCCCTCGGTGACACCATACGCGCTTTCCAGGAATTCCCAGAAGGTAATGGTTTCGACACCCAATGCCCGAGCGAGAAGGAGCCGTTCCTGGTCGAGCGCGTTGATGACTTCAGCAACGCCTGGAGTCACAAGTGTATGTTGCGGCAGCCCATCACCATCTTCGACAGTCTTGATATTCAACACCGCGGGTGGGACGTGGTAGATCGCATTGCAATTGGCCAGGCCCACAGACAGTGTGTCACTGCCAGCAACATAGCGATCCCCGAAGTACTGGCTCAGTCGATCCAGGGCTTCTTGAGATCTTGATTGGGGAATGGTTGCTAGTTGCACCGCGTTCTTGATGGCGCCGATATAAACCTGGGCCGGGCCGCGTAACCTGCAGGTGTAGAGGCTAGTTGCGGTTTCAGCGATGAGGCAGGCTTGCCGCTGAGCCAATCCGAAGTGCTTTGACAGTTCGACGGCGCTGCCCAAAACACTTGGCTGGAAGACCACCAACTGCTCAGGTTCCAGAATCGAGGCCAGTTGTTCCGAGAGATACGCGTGGGCAAAGGCTGGTGCAGCGACGATGACGGTGTCGGCACCTGAAACTGCTTTCCTGAGATCAATCGTCATCATTGGATTGTCCGCGTGTCCTTCTACATCTCCCGTGAGATCAATGCCATTGTTCGCGCGGATATCTTCGAAATCTTTATCCCAGCGTGAAAACAGTCGGACATCATGGCCCAGTAAGATCATGTGGCCGGCAATGGCCTGTCCCACATTGCCAGCTCCGACAATTGCGATACTTCCCATAGGATGTATTCCTTCTTTCGTAAGTGCGCACCGAGGTTCCAGCGCACGTTTTGACTTGGTTGATTACCGAACTGGCACACCAGGCCCCAACGGGATGCCCAAGGCGTACCAGAGAGTGAAGAATGCCGACCAGACGACAAGGACACCGACAGCTAAGGGAACGGTGAACGAGAGCATGGTCCCGATGCCAGCTCCTTTCCGGAACTGCTGGACGTATCCAAGCGCGAGGACAAAGTAACCATTCAGCGGGGTAATGCAGTTGGTTACCGAGTCACCGATCATGAAGGCAACCATGGAAGCTTCCGGCCGAAGGCCCACGTACATCATCATGGGGATGACAACCGGGGCGAGGATTGACCACATTGCCGAGCCGCTCGTGATGAGAATGTTCAAGACGCTGATGGCCAGCACGATTACTAGCAAGATGACGAGGTGTGGTGCGTCAAGCGATTTGAGTGCCTGTGCGCCATTGACGCTAATCACGGAGCCAATGTTGGTCCAGGTGAAGTAGGCCAGGAACTGCGCCACAACGAAGAACAGTACAAGGACCGGAGCGAGTGTGCGAATACCTTCTGCCATGGCCGGAGGCACATCACTCAGTGTAGGGATCGAGCCCGTGATCTTTCCGTAGACAATCCCCAAGAGAGCGAAAACCACGCAGATAACAATGGCGATGTTCTTCACGATGACCGATGTCACGATACTGCCACCTTCACCCAAGAAAGGCGATCCGCAGAAGGGCCAGTACCGCCAATACGGCGCAAATGACGAAGACACCCATTGAAACACCTAGGGCACGCTTTTCAATGCTGTTAAGCGTAATTTGACTAGCATTTGCAGCGCCCTTGTCGTTGACAACATTGAAGAGCTTATCGGCCTTCAGGAAATCGGTTTCCATAGTTGAGGCGCCAAATTCTGGCCGGCGCGCAAGGAACTTGTCCACGATCAGGGCGATGGCCGCCGCGAGGACCACCGACGAGGCAGCAGTGAAGAAGTATGTGGCGACAGGAGTGATGGTGTAGTTCTCGTCCACGATGTGCGCGGCAGCGGTGGAAAGGGAAGAACGGATGGCGTCTTGGGGTGTTACTAGCGGGCTGGCGTTAAATCCCACGGCTGTTGCAGCGTAGGCAACCATGAGCCTAATACAGGGCTGCGGCCTGCTGCGCGAAAAGCTAAGGCTCCCAGCGGGATCATGACCAGGTATGCCGAGTCACTCATGATGTGGGCGATCATCGAGCTGAAAGCGATGGAGAACGTTAGCATAAACGAGGGCAGTCGTCCTATGGTGATGCGCAATATTGCGGTGAGAAGACCGCTACGCTCCGCAACACTCACACCCAATAGGACTACGACGATGGTAGCCAAAGGCGGAAAAGTAGCGTAGTTCGTCAACGCCGATTCGAGCGCAAACTTGATCCCCTCAAAGGAAAAAAGATTCTGAACGGCAACGTCTTCACCGGTCGTGGGCAGCGTAACTGTGACGCCGAAGGCAGCCAAAGCTGCACTGACAACTCCCAACACAAGGCAGAGAATTACAAAGAGCCACAGAGGGTGTGGAAGCCTGTTACCGGCCCTTTCGATGGCGCTTAGAGCACGATATAAGCGGTTTGTGGGAACGTCAGTAGTCCCAACAGGAGTTTGTGTCATCTTCCTGAAAACCTTTTCTTGATCAATCGTCGAGATTACGAAGTGAAGGACATGCGCAAATTGCATGAAGTACCAAACAGGGAAGGCGCTGGTCCAGTAAAACCTACCCAGTGTGCATTACGGTGTTACTCTCGTGATATATCTCGAGAATGCTATGCTTGTTCTTGGCAGAGTGTCAAGCCTCACATTTATGCAGGGGTAAAAAAGAGCGAGGTTAGAAGTGGTGAATAAAGCGGGCTCTATGGCGGACCGCGCGTATGAGGCTCTAAAGCGCGATATTTTGCGCTGCAGATTTCGACCGGGCTCACTGATCCTCGATACCGCGCTGGCCGAAGAGTACGGCATGAGCAGAACACCAATTCGTGAAGCAATTAATGTTCTGCGGCGCGAAGGCCTAGTCGTTGTCATCCCACGAAGGGGAACACTTGTGAAAGCCATCGATTTTGGTGAGCTTCAAGACACCTATCGCATGAGGGCATTACTTGAACCGAAGCCGCAGTTCTCGCTTCCCATAGAGCAACGGCAGAAGAATTAGAAAGCCTTGAAGCGCTAAGCGCAGCAAGTACGAACCCGGATTTTGACCACCAGACCCGGAACGAAATGAATCGGATCCTCCACGTGCAGATTGCCGAACTCTCGCGGATCCCAGTGCTCGCCCAAACGGTCAAGACACTTCATGAAGAAATTGAGCGTTTCCTGAACTACCAAGGTAAGCAAGGACAACCGTACAAGGCCACGAATCATGGAAAGTTAGTTGAAGTCATAAAAAATGGCTCTGAAGATGAGATCAGAGACACTGTCTCCTCCGGCATTGAGCGCTCACGCAAACACATGCTGGTAGGACTTATGGATGGTCACCAAGAAAAAGGAAAACAAGCATCTTAAGGCTAGTCTCTAACATGGAAAGCCGGTGACTACTGGAGCAGAGGACAGCACCGAAGAAGCCATCACCATCATACAAGATCACCAAGTACAGCGCTTGCCAACCAGCCGGAGTCGGCAAAGCATCGAGAAACGTGGAATCGGACCTCCGCACCGGCGGCCTGGTGTTTGCAGTATACTCAGCCAACGAGCAACCCGCTGGTTCCCGGAAGAACAGAAGTCGCTCGCCCCATACATCGAGATGAAGCCGTTGGGCTAATTTATGCTTTACCCTGAACCCGCCGGATTCCAAGAGCGAGCGGGCAATACAATTCGCCAGGTTCCTGAATCCCAGTGCGCTGTCGCGTAGGTGCTCCGGCCGTCAGTTGATCGTTTCGGTGGGCCCGTTCGAGGCGTTTTCCCGGTCGAAGTAGGCCAGGAAGTCCCTAGACCTGCGTTTCAGATTTCGGCCAGTGATGCCAGTTCGGGCAACTGTGCAGAAATTTTCGCCTTGGTTATCTCCATGACCCATTTACCGATGTTCCTCTCCTTTTGCCGGTAGGCGTCAACGATGCGCTGATAGACGTTCCAGGTAAATGGCACTGGCTCGTGCTGCTGATCAGCAAGCAAGGCATCAAGCCGTTCAATCTGCTTCTCAGTGAGCAATCCATCCCCGGTCAATAGTGTCCGGCGGGCCGTATAGAGCGGGTAGTCGTTGCGTCCGTGGTGCTACATCCTCGGTTGCGGAGAGCCATTTAGGCATCTATTAGAGATCTGTGCATCAAAATGTATGGCAGAAGCATTTGGAAGCAGTTGAGAGATACATTTACAAGGTGCCTCATAACCTAAGAGTTGCAAGACGTCTCGTCATGCTCCTTTTCCCCGCTCCTAAACCCTTGAGAAAACAACGATGGACGATTCTCGTAACTATGTGCTGCAACCGATCTCTTGAGTTCGTGTCACCATCGTTAGTTGCGAGACACCCTTCACGTACTAAGGTTCTGGCTGGTCAGATACGTCCGCGCATCTACCAAAGCTCGGAACACAAATCTGCAGATTTAGGTTCTTCTCGCGGCAGAGGTGTCCGGGGATAACCTCTATGTGGACCCCGTCCTTTCCATTGCACCCACCAAGTGACCAGTACCGGGGAAAGCACTCGGCGCATTGCGCCCAAGGGGACTGTGGCCATCACCTCCATGTACAAGACGGGGCGGCTCACCCCTGAGGAGAGGGGAAACGCAACGGCCCGTCTCACCGCGAGGAGGAAACGGGCCATTGCGCTAATGGGAGAGCGGCGATTAACCGAAGTACTTCTCCATGGTGCCCTCGTGGACCTCACGCAGTTCCTCCACCGAGGCGGTGAAGTGCCCCTGGACCTCCAGCGCATTGGACTCGGCGTCCACCACGCCGATCCGGGCCACGGTGATCCCGCGGGCGCTGGTCATGTCGTTGAAGCGCACTTCCTCGCTGCGCGGCACCGCGACCAGGGCGCGGGCCTGGGTTTCGGAGAACAGCGCAGTGAACGCGTCGATGCCATCACGAGCCATGATCTCATCCAGCGCCACCCGGGCACCCACGCCGTAGCGCAGCACCATCTCGGACAGCGCCGCGGCCAGGCCGCCTTCGGACAGGTCGTGCGCGGCGTCGATCATGCCGTCGCGGCTGGCGTTGATCAGCACCTGGCCCAGCGCCTTCTCCGCGGCCAGGTCCACCTTCGGCGGCAGACCGCCCAAGTGCCCGCGCAGGTTCGCGTACTCGGAGCCGTCCAGCTCATCCAGGGTCTTGCCGATCAGGTAGATCGCCTGCCCGTCGGCCTCGGCGCGCCACCCGGAGGGGGTGCGGCGGGCCACGTCATCCAGCTTGCCCAGGGTGGCGACCACCGGGGTCGGGTGGATGGCCTTCTCCCCGGTCTGGTTGTACAGCGACACGTTGCCGCCGGTGACCGGCACGCCCAGCTCCATGCAGGCGTCGGACAGCCCGCGGATGCCTCGGCCAGCTGCCACATTACGTCCGGGTCCTCGGGGGAACCGTAGTTCAGGCAGTCGGAGACCGCCGCCGGGATGGCCCCGGAGGTGGCCACGTTGCGGTAGACTCGGCCAGCGCCAGTTGAGCTCCTGCGTAAGGATCCAGGTAGGTGTAGCGGCCATTGGCGTCGGTGGCGATCGCCACCCCCAGCCCGCTCGCTTCGTCCACGCGCACCACGCCGGCATCATCCGGGGAGGCCAACGCGGTGTTGCCACCCACGTAGCGGTCGTACTGGCGGGTGATCCAGGACTTGTCGCACAGGTTCGGCTGGCAATCAGCTCCAGCACCGCCGCCTTGAGCTGCTCACCGGTGCCTGGCAGGTCCCGCCCGGCCGCGGAGGAGCGGAAGGTGTCGGCCTGCAGCGCATCCTGCCAGTCGGGGCGGGCGTATGGGCGGTCGTAGACCGGGCCGTCGTGGGCGACGGTCTTGGGATCCACGTCCACGATCACTTCGCCGTTCCAGGTGATGACCAGGCGGTTGGTGTCGGTGACCTCGCCCAGCCAGGAGTACTCCACGCCCCACTTGGCCATGACGGCTCGAACGCCTCAACGTTCTCGGGGGAGACCACCGCCATCATGCGTTCCTGGGACTCGGACATCAGGATTTCGCCCGGGGTCAGGTCGAGTCGCGCAGCAGCACGTTGGTCAGCTCCACGTGCATGCCGCCCTCGCCGTTGGAGGCCAGCTCGCTGGTGGCGCAGGAGATGCCCGCGGCACCCAGGTCCTGGATGCCCTCGACCAGGGAGGCCTTGAACAGTTCCAGGCAGCACTCGATGAGCACCTTCTCGGCGAACGGGTCACCGACCTGCACGGCCGGGCGCTTGGAGGGCTTGGAGTCGTCGAAGGACTCGGAGGCCAGCACGGAGCGCCGCCGATCCCGTCCCCGCCGGTGCGTGCCCCGAAGAGCACCACCTTGTTGCCCACGCCCGAGGCGTTGGCCAGGCGCAGGTCCTCGTGGCGCAGCACGCCCACGGCCAGCGCGTTGACCAGCGGGTTGCCTGGTAGATCGGGTCGAACACGGTTTCCCCGCCGATGTTTGGCAGGCCCAGCGAATTGCCGTAGCCGCCGATGCCGGAGACCACCCCGTGCACCACACGCTGGGAATCCGGATGGTCGATGGCGCCGAAACGCAGCGGATCCATGACCGCCACCGGGCGAGCGCCCATGGAGATGATGTCACGCACGATGCCGCCGATGCCCGTGGCCGCACCCTGGTAGGGCTCCACGTAGGAGGGGGAGTTGTGCGATTCGATCTTGAAGGTCACGGCCCAGCCGTCGCCCAGGTCGGTCACGCCGGCGTTTTCGCCGATGCCGACCATCAGGTCCTTCTTCATCTCCTCGGTGACCTTCGCACCGAACTGGCGCAGGTGGTTCTTCGTGGACTTGTAGGAGCAGTGCTCGGACCACATCACCGAATACATCGCCAGCTCGGCGGCGGTGGGGCGCCGGCCCAGGATCTTGACGATCTCGTCGAACTCGTTTTCCTTCAGGCCCAGTTCGGCCCAGGGCAGCTGAACCTGCGGGGTGGCCGAGGCATTCTCCACGGTGTCGATATTGAATTCCTGAGCGACGTCCTTGCTCATTTCTTGCCTCCAACAAGGTGGGTCAGAACACTGGTGAAGAACCGCAGGCCGTCGGTGCCGCGGTGGTCCGGCCCGAAGCCGGGCTCGATGGCGTGCTCCGGGTGCGGCATCAGGCCCACGACGTTGCCGGCCTGGTTGCTCACCCCGGCAATCGCGCGGCGGGAGCCGTTCGGGTTCCAGCCCACGTAGGAGAACGCGATGCGGTTCTCCGCCTCCAGCGCGTCCAGGGTCTTCTCATCGGCCACGTACTGGCCGTCCTGGTTCTTCAGCACGATGGTGATTTCCTCGCCCTGCTCGTACTCACCGGTCCAGGCGGTCTGGTTGTTCTCCACGCGCAGCACCTGGTCGCGGCAGATGAACTTCAGATGGTCGTTCTTGATCATCGAACCGGGCAGCAGGTGCGCCTCGGTCAGGATCTGGAAGCCGTTGCAGATTCCCAGCACGGGCAGCTTCGCCTCGGAGTTCGCCGCGTCCACGATCTTGTCCATCATCGGGGCGAAGCGGGAGATCGCCCCGGCACGCAGGTAGTCGCCGTAGGAAAAGCCACCGGGGATGATCACCGCGTCCACCTCTCCCAGCGAGGTGTCGGCGTGCCACAGCGGCACGGCCTGGGCGCCTGCGGCGCGCACCGCACGGGCGGCGTCGCGGTCATCCAGGGTTCCGGGGAAGGTCACCACGCCGATGCGGGCGCCGGACAGTTCGGCACTGGGCGTCGAATAGTCGCCAATCAGGGCAGTTCGGTGCTCATTAGTCCGCGACGACCTCGACGTTGACGACGTCCTCGATCACCGGGTTGGACAGCAGGGTGGCGGCCGCCTCACGGGCCTGGGTGAGGATCTGCTCGGTCACCTCGCCCTCCACGGTCAGCTCGAAGCGCTTGCCCTGGCGGACAGCTTCGAAGGAGGAGAAGCCAAGGCGGGGCAGTGCTCCCGCAATCGCCTTGCCCTGGGGGTCAAGGATTTCTGGCTTGAGCATGACATCAACAACGATCCGGGGCATCCGGCATATCTCCTGTGCGCGAGGGGGTTAAATGCCACACGGAGTTGCCGTCTCACACCAGGGGGATTGCGCTCCGCGAGCTTGCCCATCCAGTCTACCGGCAATGTGACCGGTGCTGGGCCGAGTGTGAGCCAGCTATCCCCGGGACCGGAACCCGCCCGCCGCACGGGTGCCGGGCGCAGCCAGGCAGTACGCTGGAGGCGTGGCTACTTCACTGAGCACTTCACTCGCGGCG
>NZ_BAXF01000016.1:0-17831 GCF_001310435.1 Arthrobacter sp. JCM 19049
GGCCCCGGCGGACCATTCTGGCTGGGCGCAGACCAGCTGGGCCGCGACGTACTAGTGCGCCTTCCTACGGCGCGCGGGTGTCGCTGATCGTCGGCGTGGTGGCCTCCATGGCCGCCGCGAGCATCGGCATCCTGGTGGGGATGATCGCCGGCTACTTCGGCGGCAGGGTCGACACCGTGCTCAGCCGCTGCATCGACCTTGTCATGTCGGTGCCTTTCCTACTGGCGGCGCTGGCGCTGGTCTCGGTACTCGGCGCCAGTCTGCCGCTGAGCGTCGCGGTGATCGTCTTCTTCTCCTGGACCTCGCTGGCCCGGGTGATCCGCGGACAGGTCATCGCCCTGCGCCAACGCGAGTTCGTCGAGGCGGCCCGGAGCCTGGGCGCCGGGCACTGGGGCATCATCTTCCGCGACATCCTGCCGAACCTGGCGGCTCCCATCATCATCTACGCCACGCTGATGATCCCCAGTTCCATCGTCTTCGAGGCGACGCTGTCCTTCCTGGGCATGGGCATCGTTCCGCCGGATGCCAGCTGGGGCGGGATGCTGGCCGAGGCCTCGGGCAACTCCATCTATCTGACCGCGTGGTGGCTGGTACTCTTCCCGGGCCTGGCCCTGCTGTTGACCACACTCGCGTTTAACGTGCTGGGCGACGGATTGCGCGACGCGTTGGATCCGCGCACGCGCAGAAAGGCCAAGTAACAATGTTCGTTTTCCTACTCAAGCGCCTGGGCTTCGGGCTGCTGGTGCTGTTCCTGCTCAGCCTGTTCGTGTTCCTGCTGTTCTTCGTGGCTCCGGGCGACCCCGCGCGCGCGATTGCCGGGGACAAGGCCACCGAGGAACTGCTCGCGCAGATCCGCGACACCCTCGGTTTGAACCAGCCACTGTACCAGCAGTACATCGACTTCGCTTCCCGCCTGCTGCAGGGGATCTTGCTTCTCCTACCGTTCCCAGCAACCGGTCACCGAGCTGATCTTCGACCGGCTGCCGGTGACGATGTCCCTGGTGGGCGGCGCCGTGGTGCTCTGGCTGCTGATCGGCATCCCGGTGGGCGTGGCCTCGGCCCGCAAGCCAGGCAGCCTGCGCGACAGGATCGGGCAGAGTTTCGCGATGACAGGCATCAGCTTCCCGACCTTCGTGCTGGGCATGATCCTGCTCTACACGCTCTACTCGTTGCCAGCCAAGGCAGGTTTCCTGCTCTTCCCGCCCAGCGGGTACATTGAGCTGTCCCAAAGCCCTGTGCAGTGGGCATGGCATCTGATCCTGCCGTGGATCACCCTAGCCCTGGTCACCGCCGCAGTCTACGCGAGGTTAACCCGTGCACAGATGCTGGAGGTGCTGGGCGAGGACTACATCCGCACCGCCCGCGCTAAGGGCGTACGCGAGCAGTCGGTGATTTACAAGCATGCGTTCCGCAGCGCGATGACCCCGCTGGTCACCCAACTGGGCATAGACATCGGCGTGATGCTCGGCGGCGTGATCGTCATCGAGCAGGTCTTCGGGCTGGCAGGTGTCGGCTCGCTGGCAGTCCAGGCGGTACAGACCCAGGACCGCCCGGTGATCATCGGCGTGGTGCTGCTCGGCGGGTTGTTCGTCGCGGTGGCCAACATCCTGGTCGACATCGCCTACACTCGGCTGGATGCGCGCGTTCGCACCGCCTGATTACTGCAACGGCTCCGGAAGTCTCTTCAGAATAGCGACTTCCGGTGCGCCGCTCAAACGATTTCTTGGGCTTGGCCTTCTGAATGCTCTAGATGATCTTCCCAAGGACGTTGTGTACGCGGTCTATGGGTGATTTGCCGCCGATGCCGGTATGGGGTCTGTGATGATTGTACTCATGGACCAGGCCGGCTAAGCGGCGGCGCGCTCGGTTTCTGAACCGTAGTGCCGGGCGTAGTTCGAACGCCAGAGTGCGGTGTAAGCGCTCGATCTTCCCATTCGTCTGAGGCCGATACGGCCGGATGAACCTGTGCGCGACGTGCTCGCGGAGCGTGTCGTTGAACAGGTGATGCGCGATCCGGTGCGGCCCCCAACCGCCGGCTCACGCGCAGAGCAACGATCCGTCGCTCGGTGCGCTGGGACGTGCGGTTCGGTGAGCGGCGCGGCCTGGATGAGCGGTCCTCAAGCCCTGCCGCACCTTCGGCCTTGTACCGGGCCACCCACTTCGATACCGTTCCCCGAGCGATCTGGAAGCGCTCGGCGACACGCGCCTGCGTCCATTTCTCGTTGACGACCAGCAGGACCATTTTCAGTCGGCCCTGCGGTGTCAGCGAAGCGCGGGCATGAGTAATGTAAGACATGAGGACCTTCGTGTCATTCGAGATGAGTGTGGTTACCCATATCGATACCGGAGGTCCTCACCTCTTTTCACACAACGCGCCGTTGCTCACAACCTCCGTGGGAAGAACAGCTAGATACAGTCTCAGAACAACTTGGCGAGGCTGACAGCTTCGTCTTGTTTGGCCAGCTCCGCATAGGTGATGAAGTCATAGTCCCCCGCGTTGGTTCATCCTCCGGTCTGGTTATTGTTAGGCTGGCGCCGTAGCCCAAGCACCTCCTGCCGAACGAAGAAGCGCCGGGCAACCTCCTGTTTGTCAGGGTTGAGTGAGAGCACTGTTTCATAGCAGTTACCCTCCCGACAGGGCGAGAACAGGACAGTCCTGCACCATGAGCGTCGCCTCCATACATGCAACCATCGGCAGCACCGGTTCCAAAAGAGCAAGCTGAGCAGGCAACAAGCGGAGATCGACCGGTTGAAGAAGCAGCCGGCCGCCAGCGATCAGACACTGTTCACCACACCGACAGCCCGCGAGATCGTGGGAAAAGCGCACGCGCTCTTGGAGCAGCTCTCAAAGAGCGTGGATTCGAAGTATCAGCCCATTCATTGCTCACCGAAACCTACCGGCTCCTGGTGCTCTTGGTCACCGGCGGGGTATCCACCCGTCAGGCCAGCACCTTGTCAGGGTGCCGCAGGGCGACGATGCACCGCCGCCGGCAAGCTGCTGGGGCCCGCGGCTGGCGTCCGCAGCATCCCGTCCGACCCCGGCGAACAAGCACACCGCGCGCGAGGAAGCCCAGATCCTGTAACCCCTAGACAGCGAGCGGTTCGTGCACCAGGCGCTTGAGCAGATCTACGTGACCTTGCGGTCCGAGGTGACATATTTACTCGGTGGCCTCCATGTATTGGCTGCTGTGCCGTGCGCGGCAGGTGGCAGAGCGCCGCCGGCAGGCACGCTATCCAGCTCGGAAAATCACTGGGCTGGTGGCGCACGAGCTGGGAGGTATCCACCTGTGACATCACGAAATTGGCCGGCCAGCCAAGGACTCCTACCTTGACGCGTACGCAATGATCGACACTTATTCGCGCTACATTCTCGGTTCACAGGTCCATGCCCGTGAATCCGACGAACAGGCGCGCGAGTTCGACGCCCAGGTGTTCGCCACCGATCCGGCCCCATTGGTCGTGCATGCCGATCGCGGGACCTCGATGACCGTCCGAGCCGATGGCCGCGCTGCGCGCTGACCTGGATGTTCTGAAGTCTCATTCGCGGCACAAGGTCAGCAATGACAACCCCTACTCCGAGGCCTGGTTCAAGACGTAGAAGTACCTTCCGCAGTTCCCCCGAGCGGCTCGGCCCCCTGGCCGATGCCTGGAACTTCGCGGACCGACCTGTTCAAGCCTACAACGGTCCTCACCGGCATTTGAGGATCGGGTTCCACAACTCCTGCGGACGTGCATTTCGGGATCATTGCTCATGTCGACGACCAGCGGCTGGCGGCGTTGCAGGTGCGTGGGACGCCCATCCAGAGCGATTTGGGCAGCGTCGTTTGCCGAAGAAGCTACAACTGCTGGACGCAGCGTCAATCAGCGAACCTGTGAAGCAGGAGCAAGGGGAAGAATTGCAGGCGGCCTAGCTGTAGTCTCCAGTGAGGTTGGGTACGCGGCTGGCTGGTGGTTGACCTTTGAGTGAGGTGTGGCCTCTGTGGTGATTGTAGTCGTGTAGCCATCCATGGAACGCTTTAACCCGCTCGGTTTCCGAGGCGTAGGGCCTGGCGTAGGCCCATTCTTCGAGCATCGTGCGGTTGAACCGTTCGACTTTGCCGTTGGTCTGCGGACGGTACGGCCGGGTTCGCTGGTGTTTGATGGCCTGGCCCAACGCTTTGGCAAACATCTTTGAGCGGTAACAGGAGCCGTTATCGGTCATCACGCGTTTGACCGTGACCCCCACCGAGTCAAAGTATGCGTTGGCCCGCTTCCAGAACCCGGCTGCGGTTTCCTGCTTCTCATCAGTGAGGATCTCGGTGTAGGCCAGCCGGGAATGGTCATCGACCGCGTTGTGCAGGTACGCGTAACCAGGACGCCGGTTCGCGGGGGTGCCAGCCTTGTTCTTCTTCCCTGCCGGCCGGCCAAGGACCTTATGGCCACCGCCGTCAGGAATCCGCCCAAGTTTCTTGATGTCCACGTGGATCAGGTCCCCGGGGTTGGCGTGTTCGTAACGGCGTACTGTGCGTCCCGTGGCCCGGTCCTGCCAGGTAAGCTTCGATAGCCCGTAACGCGAGAGCACACGATGAACTGTCGAGGGATGCAGGCCCAGTTTGTAACCGATACGGTCCGGCCCCCACCGGTAATTCACTCGTAGGGCGATGATCCGACGTTCACGCCGTAGCGGGGTGCGCCCCGGACTGGTGTGCGGGCGGCTGGAGCGATCCTGCATGCCAGCTTCGCCCTCGAGCCGGTAGCGTTCGGCCCATCGTCTGGCCGTGCTGACCGCGACTTGGAACCGCTCAGCGGCCCTACGGTGGCTCCAACCATCGGTAACGATGCGCTTAGCTAGTTCCAAACGTCCTTTGGGCGCAAGGAAGGCGTTAGAGTGGGACATGAAGACCTCCGGGTGAGAAGTGAACTCTTAGACAAGCTCCACCTCACCCGGAGGTCTTCTTTATGTCACCTAGCCACGCCGTGTGTACCTAACGTCCGTGGAGATTACACCTAGCACTCATTGGTCTTGCTTGATCTGAAAATTTCCGGCCTGACTGCCCGCAAGGCATTGAAACCCCCACCAGCTCTATACCCAAACTCAGGAACCCGAGAATTCTGAGAAACCCCAACAAGAAAATAAGCGAGAGGCGTGTTAGCCACAGTTATGCACTGTGTTTAACATGCCTTCACGCCAGTGCGGAAAATCAGTTCTGATGCTTCCCGTTCAACAGCTGGACACCCTCCGCGTTGTCCTGCAGAGCTGTAGGCAGCAGGTTTTGAGGGAAGCCCTGGTAGGCCACCGGACGCAGGAAGCGGGTAATCGCCGCGGTTCCCACCGAGGTGGAGTTGGCAGCGGTTGATGCTGGGTACGGTCCGCCGTGCTGCTGGGCGTAGGTCACCGAACTCCGGTGGGCCACTGGTTCCACAGCACACGGCCCGCCTTGTTCTGCAAAGTGAACAGCAACTGAGCCACATCGTCGCCTTCTTCGCCAAAGATCGTTGCGGTGAGCTGGCCGGAGAAGCTGCCGGCGATCTCCAGCAGCTGGGCTTCGTCCTTATAGGTCACGACTAAGGCGGCGGGGCCGAAGCATTCCTCCTGCAGTGCCTTTGGGTCCGCAAGCAGCTGCTCGCCTGTGGTGACCAACAGGATCGGCTGGATTTGGTCGTTTGCCGTTTCTGGATACTCGGCCAGCACCTCGACGCCGTTATGTCCCTTCAGTTCCGCCAGGGCCTGCAAGTAGCCAGCTTCAATGCGTTCGTTGAGCATCTTATGAACTGCTGGAAGCTGTTTGGAGGCAAGAATCCGAGTGAAGTTCGAGTCCTCCGGAACCACCAGGGTGCCCGGCTTGGTGCAGAACTGGCCTGCACCCATGGTGAAGGAACCGATGAACTGGTCCACGATGCTCTCAGTATTCGCAACTGCTGCGGTATTGGTGACGAAGACCGGGTTGTTGCTGCCCAGCTCACCGAAGAACGGGATCGGTTCCGGTCGGGCGTTGGCCTTATCAAACAGGGCCCGGCCGCCGGGGATCGACCCGGTGAAGCCAGCTGCCTTGATGCGCGGATCCTCGATCGCTGCGCTGCCCGAGGCCGTGCCGAAGATGATGGAGAAGATTCCTTCAGGAGCGCCTGCTTCTTCCAGCGCGGCAGCGAAGATCGAGGCGGTGGCCTGTGAAAGCTTCGGATGTCCCGAATGCGCTTTGAGCACCACGGCGTTGCCGGCGGCCAGTGCCGAGGCAGTGTCCCCGCCGGCGACGGAGAAGGCGAAGGGGAAGTTGCTGGCGGCGAAGACCAGCACCGGGCCCACGGGAATCAGGATGCGGCGCAGGTCCGGACGGGCCGCGCCCATTGGCCACTGCTCGTCTGCGTGGTCGACGCGGGCATCAAAACAGGCGCCGTCGCGGATGGTCTCGGCAAAGAGGGCGAGCTGGAAAACGGTGCGCTTCAGCTCGCCGCGCAGGCGCGGCTCGGGAAGGTTGGTTTCCTCCATGGCCAGAGCAACTAGCTGGTCACCAGCGCCGACCAGGGCGCCGCGGCATGCTCGATAATCCGGGCACGCTCGACGGCCGGAGCCTGGGCCCACTGTGCGCTGGCCAGAGCCGCACGCTGCAGGATCTGCTCTAACTGTTCAGTCGAAGTCTGTTCAATCGTTGTTTGCGGCATCTTCCTATTCCTTCGGTGATTCGTCGAGGTCTGCGATTTCGCCAAGAGTCACAGGGATCGACATTGGTCGTTTGTAGGTGTTGGCGACGGCTTGGGCGAAGCGTTCTTCCTTGTCACCATTGGTGGCCAGACAGGAGGCGGCATAGCCACACACGCGGCCCTGGCACCAGCCCATGCCCGCACGGGTGGTGGACTTGATGCTTCGCGCATCCTTGGCCTTCAGGTGGTCGCGGGCGTCATGGATTTGCCCCGCGGTCACTTCCTCGCAACGGCACACCACGGTGTCCGCCTCGAGGTTTGCGCTCCAGTAGTCAGGCACCGGATGGGCCTGGTGCATGGCGCGGGCAAAGGCGCGGTGGCGCTTGATGGTCTTCAACTCGCGGTCCACCAGCGCGCGATCCGGGTTTTGGTCCTGGCCCAAAGCGGCGCGGTAGCCGGCGACGGTGCCCTCGGCGACGGCCAGCGCCGCTCCCCCGATGCCGGTCACCTCTCCGGCGGCAAGGATAGTGGACCGGCTGGTCACCTGGAACTGGTCCACGTTAGCAACCATGGAGCCGTCGACATCTACGTGGGTATCTACCCGAAGGCGGTGAGCAGCTCCAGCTGGGTGGTGAACCCGAAGCCCAGCCCCACGCAGTCCACGTTCTCGATGCGCTCTTCGCTACCTGCGATGATTGCGCCTGTGCGGTCGGTGCGCGCGATGCTCACGGCCTCGACCTTGTCGTTGCCGTGGATCCTGGTGACCACAGTGCTGCGTTTGTATGGGATGCGGTGGCGCAGCAGATCCCAGATGTACTCCGCGCCCTCGACGCCCTTGGTCGGAACGGCTAGCGGCTCCTTCAGGTGCGAGAGCCATCCGGTCAGGTCGGCCGATTCGCAGATGCCCAGGACCTTGCCGCCCGCATGCGCGACATTGCTGGCTACCGGAAGCAGGAATGGCCCGGTGCCGGCCAGCAAAACCCGTTGCCCGGCAAGCACGCCCTGCCCCTTGATCAGCGCCTGGACCGCGCCGGCGGTCATCACTCCGGGCAGATCCCATCCGGGGATGGGGATCTGCCGGTCGTAGGCGCCGGTGGCGACGACGAGCCTGTCCGTCTCCAAGGTGCTGATGCCGGCGTCATGGCCGGCGTCCGTCGCCGAGGTCAGCTGCAGGGTGAGGGTTTCGTCCTCTTCCTGCTGGGCCATCCACACCTGCGTGTTGGGCAGGTAGGTCAGGGTTCCGGCATTCTGGCCCGCGTCAAAGGCTTTGCGCAGCGACAGGTAGGTGGACCAGTCGTGGTGCCCGGTGGAATCGGGTTGTTGTCCGGGCTGCTCGTAGCGGTGGCGCCAGTACTGGCCCCCAGGCTGGTCGTTGGCATCGATGCAGGTGACCAACGCCCCGTGGGCTAGCGCGTTGGCCGAGGCGGCCAGGCCCGCGGGGCCGGCGCCGATCACTGCCACATGGATCTGCCGGCTCATGCGCGCTCCTTAGCGGCGTCGGTTACTACCTGCTGGCCCTCGCGCACGCGCACCATGCAGGCGCGCTGGTTCGGTTTGGAATCGATGGTGACTAGGCAGTCGAAGCAGGCGCCGATGCCGCAGAACAGGCCGCGGGGCCGCTCATTGTTGCGGGTGCTGCGCCAGGCGGTGGTGCCTTGGGAGATCATGGCGCCGGCCACAGTGGTGCCGCTTTCGACGGTGACCGGGGTCGTATCGATGCTGATGGTGATGGGCTGCTCCATGAGGTTCACGACTCCTGGTTCACTAGTGGTTGCTCGGCAAAACGGTGCGGGGCGAAGGGGGTGAGGTCAAGGTCAGTGGCTTTTCCGGCCAGTGCCTGGGCCAGCAGCTTACCGGTACCTACCGAGAGCCCGATGCCCGCGCCTCATGTCCGGCGGCATGCCAGAGTCCGGGGGCGCGCTCATCGTGCCCGATCACCGGCAGATGGTCCGGGCAGTAGGGGCGGAAGCCGTGGTAGTGGCGCATGATCTTGATATCGCGTAGGAATGGGAAGAGGCTGATAGCATTGTTGGCCATCTGCTTCAGAGCGCTGAGGTTCACCGAGCCGTCGAATCCCACGCGCTCGCGGCTGGATCCAATCAGGATGGAGCCTGCGGGGGTGCCCTCGACCACCGGAGAACTTTGCAGTCCGGCATCCGAGCTGCCGACGTTGTCCACGTACTCGGCGGCGTAGACCTTGTGGAAGATCTTCGGTGGCAGCGGTTCGGTGACCATGACGAAACCCTTGCGCGGGTTCACCGGCACCGCCACGTCGGCAAGGCCGGCGATGGACGAGGCCCAGGTGCCGGTGGCGTTCACGACGTCGGAGGCGGCGAAGGAACCTTGAGTGCTTTCCACCCCGATGACGCGCCCGTTGCTCCGGTGCAGCGCGGTGACCTGGACGTTGGAAACGAACCTCGCTCCGTTGTCGCACGCAAGGCGCAGTAGCCAGGAGGCGGCAGCATGGGCTGGACCTGACTGTCCTGCGGGTAGTAGGCGGCGGACAGGGCCTGAGGGCTGATGTGCGGTTCGGCGGAAAGAAGCTGGTGGCGATCCAGGATTTCTGCGGTCACGCCATTGCTGCGCTGCGCGGTGGTCAACCGGTCAAGCGAGGCCTGGGAGGATTCCTTGGAGGCGACAACCAGGCCGCCTT
Source organism: Arthrobacter sp. JCM 19049 (assembly GCF_001310435.1). Taxonomy (NCBI): domain Bacteria; kingdom Bacillati; phylum Actinomycetota; class Actinomycetes; order Micrococcales; family Micrococcaceae; genus Arthrobacter; species Arthrobacter sp. JCM 19049. The sequence continues at coordinate 9,272 of NZ_BAXF01000016.1, forward strand.
TGGCCTCGAATTCCCACAGCTGGGCGAACTCGGCCAGATCGTTCTTCCATACGCCCAGCGAATACTGCGATAGTTCCAGTTCCGGGCCCAGCTCCTTGTCGCTGAGTAGGATGTTGCCCTCGCAGCGCGAGCTGGTGCCGGAGGAGGGCCCGTCGCGGTCGAGAACTACGACGCTCAGCCCTGCTGGGCGGCAAAGTACGCGATGGCGCTGCCGATGATTCCGGCGCCGATGATGAGAACGTCACTGCCTTGTGCCATTCATTAGTCCTTGCGTTTGACCTCGTCGTTCGGGTCTCCGACATTCCAGAAACCGCGTGCGTGCGAGATGTGCTTGATCAGTAGTGCGTGCAGTGCGGTGCTGTCTCCGCGTTCCATGAGCTTGACCATCTGCAGGTGCTCGGCCGCTATGGTGGTCAGTTTGTGTTCGCGCATGAGGGACTTCAGCCCGTACTGCCGGGTGCGCATGCGGTAGCTGGTGGCCAGTTCTACCAGCTCCGCATTCCCACAGGGGGCCATGAGTTCGTGGTGGAATGCGCGGTCCGCGCTGAGGTAGCCGTCGATGTCCTCGGCCTGCGCAGCGTCTATGATGACTTCGGCCATCTGCGACAGCTTCTCGATGTCGGCCGCCGTGTGGTTTTCGGCGGCCAGGCGGGTGGCTTCCGGCTCGATCAGCAGGCGGATCGCGGCGATGTTCTCCAGCTCCGTGTCGGTCATGCCGGTGACCCTGAAGCCCTTGTTCTTGATGGTTTCCACCAAGCCCTCGCGGGTCAGGTCCATCATCGCTTCGCGCACCGGCGTGGCCGAGACGCCCAGCGCTTCGCCCAGCACGGGCGCGGAGTAGAGCTGGCCTTCGACCAAGTCTCCCGATATGATCGCGGCTCGCAATTTTTCCGCCACGGTCTCCCGCAGGCTGCGGCGCTCGTTCAGTGGTTCCAGTGCCAAGACGTTCATGACTCCCCCGTCGATGTAGCTGCTATGGGCTTACTGCAATGCTACATTGCATAGATCCACCGCGGCACTGGCCATGGCCAGATCCTCCCAGGCCATGCCTACCCCGGTGTATACCGCCGGGCGGCCAGGGGCCCGGGTGAACTTCCCGAGCACCAGCTCCTGCACGTTCAGCGGCGCCTTACTGTGCCACACACCCTCAGCATGCAGGTCGACGGCGTTGCCGTTTTCCCGGATTGCCGAGGCTCGGCCCTCCAGCACCACGTCGCTGCGCAGCATCAGCTGCTCATCGAGTTCGCGGTGCTCCAGCCCGTGCTGGCCAATGGCGGCCACCAGCGCATGGGAGGCTACGCGCGACCCGTCGAAGAGCGGGGTCGGGGAGGAACTGGCGCAGATGATCACATCCGCCCGTTCTACGGCCGGATCTTCGCTGGCAAGAACCTCGATACCCTCGGCGCGCAGCTCGTCGGCGGCGGCCCGGGCCTTGTCCAGGCCGCGTCCCACGAGCACGAATTGCGCGTCGGAGTACAGGGCCTGGAAGTAGCGGATGTGGTTCTTAGCTGAATGCCCGTGCCGTAGACCAGCACCTGCGGCCTTGGGCTGAAGAACGCGGTCGCCTTGGCCATCTCGCGCAGCGCCAGCACCGTGGTGCCCGGGGTGCGCAGCGCCGTGAGCGCGGTGCCATCCAGCACCGCCAGCACCGCACTGGTAGCGGCGTCGAACAACAGGTAGGAGCCTGGATCTTGGGCAGGCCCACCGCGGTGTTCTGCGGGTCGATGGTCAGTACCTTGACGCCGTTGCGTTCGGCGCCAAGGGCCGGCATGATCAGGAATTCGCCTCGCTGGGTCGGGGCGAACAGGCGCGGGGAATCTAATTCCGGGTCCAGACCCGCGGCCAGCGCGTCGGCCAGGATCTGCACGGCCGTGGCCGGGTCGATCCGCTCGTAGAGGGTCGCAGCGTCGAAGTAGGGTAGATTCATAGGATGAATCCTTCCGGGAATGGATCGGTGGGATCCAGAAAATACTGTGCGGTGCCAGTGACCCAGGCCCGTCCGGTGACGGTCGGGATCACTGCGGGCTTCTGACCGACGGTGGTGGTGCCCACCAGCCGGCCGGTGAACTGTGAACCGATGAACGATTCATTCACGAAGTCGGTCTCTAGTTCCAGTTCGCCGCGGGCGTGCAGCTGCGCCATGCGCGCGCTGGTGCCGGTGCCGCAGGGCGAACGGTCGAACCAGCGGGTAGATGGCCATGGCGTGGCGGGAGTGCTGGGCGTCGGAGCCGGAGCCTTGAGGTAGACGTGGTGACAGCCGCGGATGTCATTGCGCTCGGGATGCACCGGTTCGCCCTGGACATTGATGGCTTCCATGATGGCCAGCCCGGCTTCGATCAGTTCCTGCTTGTGCTTGCGTTCGAAGGGCAGGCCGATGGATTCCAGGTCGACCACGGCGTAGAAGTTCCCGCCGAAGGTCAGGTCGTAGCCTACTTCGCCCAGACCCGGGACCTGCACCGTGGCATCCAAGCGGTCCACGAAGGAGGGCACGTTCTTGATGGTCACGGCAGCGGCATGGCCGTCCTCGACCTGCACGGAGGCGATCACCAAGCCGGCCGGAGTGTCCAGACGGATCTCAGTGACCGGCTCCACCACTTCAACCATGCCGGTTTCCACCAGCACGGTGCGACCCCGATCGTCCCATGCCCGCACATCGGCAGCAGGCCGGAGACTTCAATGTACAGCACCCCGTAGTCCGCATCGTCCCGGGTGGGAGGCTGCAGGATGGCGCCGCTCATAGCTGCGTGGCCGCGCGGTTCATTCATCAGCAGCTTGCGGATGTGATCGCTGTTTTCCATGAACCACAGGCGGCGTTCGGCCATAGTCTTGCCTGGAATCGTTCCTACTCCCCCGGTGATGACCCTGGTGGGCATTCCTTCGGTATGGGAATCAACAGCGTGAAATACACGGGTAGTGCGCATTGAAGTCCTTAGTGGAATTGGTGGGCGAAGCCGGTGCCAAGGGAAATTCTGGATCCCCCCGGCACCGGCTAGCAAGTCCTACTGTTTACTTGTAGCCGTGGGCCAGTGCGGCCTCGGTGTCAGTGGTAATGGCCTTGTGGTACTCGGCACTCAGCGGGCCGCGCGGCGGCCGGCAGGCGCCGCCCTTCAAGCCGGCGATGTCCATGGAGAGCTTGATGGCCTGGACGAACTCGGTCTTGGTGTCCCAACGCAGCAGCGAGTGCGATTCGCGGTACAGGGACTTGGCCTTCTCCAGGTCATTCAACTCCCCGCTGGTGGATAGGTTGTACAGTTCCATCATGGTCTGCGGGAAGGCGTTGGTGTAGCCCGAAACCCAGCCACGGCGCCGGCGATGCCCATTTCCAGCACACTGTCGTCGGTGCCGATCAGCAGGTCCAGCTCCGGAACCAGTTCGCTGATTTCGTAGGCGCGGCGTACGTCGCCGGTGAATTCCTTGACGCCCACGATATAACCGGCCTCGAATAGGCGGGCGATCATTTTCGGAGTCAGGTCCACCTTGGTGTCGATTGGGTTGTTGTAGGCAACCACCGGGATTCCGACCTCGGCGACGAGGCGGTAGTGCTCCATGACCTCGTCGTCATTGGCACGGTAGATGTTTGGAGGCAATAGCATGACCGAGGAGGCGCCGGCCTCTGCGGCCTGGTTGGCCCAGTGGCGTGCCTGCAGGCCACCGTAGGAGCCGATGCCGGCCATGACGGTAAAACCGTCGGGCGCGGCCTGAACGGCGGTGGTGATGACGCGAGCACGCTCTTCCTCGCTCAGCGCCTGGTACTCGCCGAGCGAGCCGTTCGGTGCGATGCCGTCGCATCCGTTGGCAGCCAAGAACGCTACGTGCTCTGCAAAACCGTCGTAGTCAACGCTCAGGTCTTCGTTGAACTGCAATGACGATGCGACGTGTACACCTGCCATGGCTTCCGGGTCTGAGACATCTTTGATCTTCCTTTCAGTGAAGTTTATGTCGGGGCCGGCGGGGTTGCGCCTCGCCCCCGAGGTCCCCTCGCGTGTCCCGCTAGATCCAATGTACTATGTACAATTTTACAGCGCAATAGCGCAAGAGGAATATTTTCTAGTTTCTTGTTTCGTCGAGGTCCTCGCGCTGCATCAACGGCGCGTGCTCAGTGGTTGCATAGCCGCGTTCACGCTCGATCGCACGCACCTTCCAGTAGTCGGCCCCCTCGATGCCCAACGGGCGCGGGTCGAAACACATCTCCCCACCCTGCTTGAGCTGGCGGTCGTAGTCGCGGATCACCTTGCGGACGACCGGTGCAAGGAACAACAGGCAGACCATGTTGACCCAGCCCAGCGACGCGTAGCCGATATCGCCCAGCGTCCAGATCACGGCCGCGGATTCTACCGAGCCGTAGAAGGTCATCGCCATCATGCCCAGCTTCAGCAGCACGGCGGTCACTCGGCCCGGCTCCTTGCCGAAAAGGAACACGATGTTGGTGTGAGCAATGTAGTAGAAGGCAACCAGGGTCGTGAAGGCGAAGAAGAACAGTGCGATGGCAACGAAACCGGGGCCAAAGCCCGGAAGGACCCGGTCCACCGCGTTCTGCGTATACCCTGCTCCGGCCTCAACGCCGGGGACGTTTTCGACCACGGTGCTGCCGTCGGCGGCAAAGACGTTGTAAGATCCGGTGATCACGATCATAATGCCGGTGGCGAAGCAGACCACCACGGTGTCGATGAAGATCGAGAATCCCTGCAGCAGGCCCTGGGTCGCAGGGTGGTTTGCCGAGGCGGCGGCCGAACCGTAGGTGCCTTCGCCAACGCCGGCCACATTGGAGAACACCGCGCGGCGCACACCCCAGGCAACGGCCATGCCGGCCATGCCGCCGAAGAGCTCATGCAGGCCGAAGGCGCTCTCGAAGATCATCTGCAGGGCGGGAACGATTTCGGAGTAGTTGGCGGCGACGACGATCAGGCCACCACTATGTAGCCCAGCGCCATGAACGGCACCATGAGGTCCACGGCCTTGACCAGGCGCTTGGTGCCACCGAAGATGACCACGCCGAGAATGCCAGTGACAACCACTGCGCTCACCCAGGGTCTATGCCGAATGCATTATTCATGCTGGCCGCGATGTTGTTCGACTGCACGCCGGGGAACACGATACCGTAGCCGACCGCGGTCATGACTGCAAGAATCGCCGCCAGCCACTTGATGCGCAGGCCGAACTTCACGTAGAACGGCATGCCGCCGCGGTGCTCGCCATTAATCTTGCGCTTGAAGACCTGGGCCAGGGAAGATTCGGCGAAGGAGCTTGCTGCCCCGAGCAGCGCGCAGACAACCATCCAGAACAGCGCGCCCGGTCCACCCGCGGCGATCGCGGTTCCCACGCCGGCGATATTCCCCACGCCCACGCGAGAGGCGATGGTCAGCAGCAGGGCCTGAAGCGGGGCAATTCCAGCCTCATCCACCTTGGGCTTGAAGATCAGGGTGAGGGTATGTGGCAGCAATCTGAATTGCGCGCCAAGGGTAAGAACAGTGAAGAACAGCCCGACGGCCAGGGCGAAATACGCCATTGGGTTCCAGAGTCCATCACTAATTGCAGTCAGTGTTTCCATATATTTTCCTCAGAGCATTCGAAGATATGGCATCGAGGTGAGACTCGCGACAAAGTAAGCTGAGTCACAACATGTAAAATGGTACATAACACTGTTATAGGCTGACAATGGTGTTGAAAAAGTTTTTTGATAGAACTTTTCGTCTTCTCCGCAAACAGCAACAACTAATCGCCATCAGTAGTCCGTTGTCAGTGTCTGTCATGTTGAGCGCCAGAGCCGCGGACCCGTCTAGCGTTAAAAGTGTCTAGGCGTTCCAGGGCTTGGCACCCGCTCCTGTCCGGAAGCGAAGGGCGGTCGCAGAGATAGTTGCTCCCGAATGGTCGAAATCACCGCCCAACGTCAGCGCCATCAGGGCCTGTTCCAGCACCTGGCGGCCGTATTCGCCTGCGGTCGAAGCGGTCCAGCACGCGCTCGCTAAGCCGACCGTAGAGGTAAAACGTGCCGTTGACCGAAGCGGCCCGCTTGATGCCCAGTTCGGAACTGGTCAGGGAATCCAGGCCACCGTGGGCAAGCCGGACATGCCGCCACCTGTCACTGAGCCTTCGCCCCGGAAATGTCCACTCTCGGTGGTTCATGCCTCGCAACCAGCCCGTGAAGTCGATCAGAGATGTTTTTGCCCAGTGTGAAACCGCCGTCGCACACGAATTCATTCACTAGCGAGTAGCCTTCGCTTGGTGCGATAATCTGCTCGGCGTCTTCGAGCGATTTGTCGCCAACGATCACGCCACCCAGCAGCGTCTTGACCTCCGCTAGCGTGTAATTGGTTCCTTCCAGTGCCGCGGCATTCCAAACTAGATCCGGCAGCGAAGCCCTGGAGCGGTCCAGCACCTTGTCGACGCCGACCTCCCGCACACGGAAAAGTCAATGACACGAGCCCCAGGTAAAACCGCACAGGGCTTGCCGTCCGGCACCCCGTGGTTCACTCCCCCGCTGTGGCTGTGCCTCCCGGCCACGTCGCTGCTGAAGGTTGGCATCCGGACTCTGCGCCCGGTGACGCCGCTCGTTCACTAGTACGATCCTTCTGCGATATCTAAGGCCACGTCGGCAAGCTGGCTCCTGTGCGAAAACCCATCGATGAGCCCCTGGATCGGGGCGACATAGTTTACCCGATCCACCGTGAAGCAGTTGTGAACAATGCATCGGTCGCTTCGGCGACAATTACCGTGGCGGAACTGGCAGGCCTCACTTCGATCAGTGAGTCGACCAACAAGGAAGCAACCAAGGTGGGCATGCCAGTCCACAGAACCTGCGGACCCCGCAGATCAAAACCTGCACCCAGTTCCAGGTGGGTCTCTTCCCGACAATGCCTAGCGCGCCGCGGAAGCATCCCCTGCCGAAGCCAGTCGCAATGAGTCGACCTCCCCGCGCGAGTACACGCTGGGCTTTTGCAGGCTCAACAGTCCGGATGCCTGCCCAGCGAATTTCAGGATACCAACGGGATCTTGGAGGTCCACCCGCTGGAAACGTTGGGGCCATCCAGCTGCTTCCGCCTCGCTGTCTGGCGTAAAACGTTCTTCCAGAAGGTACCGGGCGGACTGCGCAGCACCAGGATCGGCGAAGGGCCGGGTCATGATCTGGAGTTCAAGTCGCAGGGGATTGCCAGTTCACGCAGCGTTCCGAGCTGGGGGTCGGTTTGACCGTGTTGGATGCGGTGGATGGACGAAACGGGGACGCCGGAGAGGGCAGATATCCGCGCTTTCGCGAGGCCGGACTGCCTGATCCAGTGAGACATATCCTAACGTTCCATAATCGGAAATGTATCAACCAGGATTTCACCAATGGAATGGTCTCTGCCAGTGAGCAATGGTGTTAGCGCGCCGAGGGACCGATCCCTGGGTCTTCGTCAGGCTTGCTTCCGCGAGCCGCCATTCTCACGCCGGTGACGAAATCCGAGACGCCTAGTCGCCGTCGGCGGCCAGCTGGCCGCAGGCCCCGTCGATTTCCTTGCCGCGGGTATCGCGCAGGGTGGTGGGCACGCCCAGCTCATCCAGGCGGTGCACGAACTTGGAGGTGATGTCCGGTTCGGAGCGGGTCCAGATGGATCCGGGCACCGGGTTCAGCGGGATCGGGTTCACATGCACCCAACCGCGGCCGCGGGCGTGAGCTTCTTGGCCAGCAGCTCGGCACGCCACTCGTGGTCGTTCATGTCCTTGATCAGCGCGTATTCAATGGAAACCCGCCGTCCGGTCTTCACGTAGTAGTCGTGCGCGGCGTCCAGCGCCTCGTCGACCTTCCAACGCGAGTTCACCGGGATCAACTCGTCACGCAGCTCGTCGTCCGGAGCGTGCAGGGACAGGGCGAAGGTGACCGGGATGTTTTCATCGGCGAGCTTGCGGATCGCCGGGACCAGCCCAACGGTGGAAACGGTGATGCCGCGCGCGCTCATGCCCAGCCCCTCCGGGGCGTCGGCCACCATGCGGTGCACCGCGTTCATGACGCGCTTGTAGTTGGCCAACGGCTCACCCATGCCCATGAACACGATGTTGCCCACCCGTTCGTCCGGGTGCTTCTGGCCGCCCAGCCCGCCTTCGGCGATGACGCGGTTGGCCTGGACAATCTGGTCCAGGATTTCCGCGGTGGACATGTTGCGGGTCAGCCCCGCCTGGCCGGTGGCGCAGAACGGGCAGTTCATGCCGCAACCGCACTGCGAGGAGATGCACAGGGTGATGCGGTTCGGGTAGCGCATCAGCACGGACTCGACCAGCGAGCCGTCAAACAAACGCCACAGGAACTTGATGGTCTTCCCGTCATCGGTGGTCAGCCGCTTCACCTCGGTGAGCAGGGTCGGGAACATCGCCTCGGCCAGTTCCTCGCGCCCGTTCTTGGGCAGGTCGCTCATCTTGGCCGGGTCGGTGGTGTAGTGCTGGAAGTAGTGCACCGAGAGCTGCTTGGCGCGGAACGCCGGCAGCCCCAGCTCCTTCAGCTTCTCCTGGCGTTCGGCCAGGGTGAGGTCCGCCAGGTGGGTCGGCGGCTGGGAGACGCGGCGCTTGGCGGCGAACTGCAGCTGCGGGC
>NZ_BAXF01000017.1:0-17773 GCF_001310435.1 Arthrobacter sp. JCM 19049
CTGGGCCGCGGCTGGCTGATTGCCGGCGCGGCGCTGGGCAGTGCCGCCGAGTTGGCCTCGGTGCTGGATGCCGGAACACTGACCCAGATGCTGGTGCTGCTGTTCTTCGCCGGACTGCTGGCCCTGGGTTTGACCCAGGGGGAGCGGTTGCTGACGTGGTGGGCCGCGGTCGCCATTACAGCGGCGGTAGTCTGGTTCCTGCGCAACTATGCGTTCGTGCTGCTGGTCTTGGTGGCCATAGCGTTGATTGTGCTGGCGCTTTCCCGGCTGGTAAGGGTGGAGAACCGCAGGAACTAAGCCGGCGCGCTACTCGGCGCCTTTCGGGGCGCTGGCGGGCGCTGAGTCGAAGATCACCAGGGTCCCGGGCGGCAAATGATTTGCGCGCCCGGGGGTGAACCTGTCACACTGGATAAGTTGCTTGATTGCAGCCGCGTGCTCGAAAGAGCACAAAAAACTGAATTCGAACGACCGAGATCGGCACTCACCCAGGATAATGCCTGGGGTTCGGGAACGATACGACTGCTTCGAATGCATTGGATTCCCGCACTTCGCGTGAGCGTCGAGGGCAGAGTTGTGACCAAAAACTTCACGACACGCCCGACCGCGGGGGTCGGAGCCTCCTGCGGGTGAGGAACCCGGATCTGATCCGGATTCAGTCGCAGTGCAAGGCGTGCCGGTCCGCAAGGGCCCGTAGGCACAGTAACTGTAGAGAGTGCTATCAGAAAGAGGCGTGACGCCATGGCGGGACAGAAGATCCGCATCCGGCTGAAGTCGTATGACCACGAGGTCATTGACGTTTCGGCCCGGAAAATCGTTGAGACGGTAACGCGCGCAGGCGCAACCGTGGTCGGCCCAGTGCCGCTGCCAACGGAGAAGAACGTGTACTGCGTTATCCGTTCGCCCCACAAGTACAAGGACAGCCGTGAGCACTTCGAAATGCGCACGCACAAGCGTCTGATCGACATCGTCGATCCGACCCCGAAGGCCGTTGACTCGCTGATGCGTCTCGACCTGCCGGCGGATGTCAACATCGAAATCAAGCTCTAGGGGAGGTGCTGAGAGAACTATGACCGCAACCCGTAATGTCAAGGGCCTGCTGGGCACGAAGCTCGGCATGACCCAGGTTTGGGACGAAAACAACAACCTGATCCCGGTCACCGTGGTGCAGGCTGACAGCAACGTTGTCACCCAGCTGCGCAACGCCGAGCGTGACGGTTACGCCGCAGTTCAGATCGGCTACGGCCAGATCGATCCGCGCAAGGTGACCAAGCCGCTGGCTGGCCACTTCGAGGCCGCCGGTGTGACCCCGCGTCGCCACCTGGTAGAACTCCGCACCGCCGATGCAGCCGAATACGCTGCGGGCCAGGAACTGTCTGTCGAGCTGTTCGAGGCCGGCCAGAAGGTCGACGTCGTGGGCACCTCGAAGGGTAAGGGCTTTGCCGGCGTCATGAAGCGCCACAACTTCGCTGGTGTTGGTGCTTCGCACGGTCAGCACAAGAACCACCGCAAGCCAGGTTCCATCGGCGGCGCGTCCACTCCCGGTCGCGTTTTCCGTGGACAGAAGATGGCCGGTCGCATGGGTGCCGAGCGTGTCACCACGCAGAACCTGACCATCCACGCCATCGACGCTGAGAAGAACCTCCTGTTGATCAAGGGTGCCGTTCCAGGCGCTCGCGGCCGCGTCGTACTCGTACGCACCGCTGTGAAGGGAGCATAAGTAAATGTCTAAGGCACTTAACGTAGACCTGCCTGCAGAGATCTTCGATGTGCAGACCAACGTGCCGCTGCTGCACCAGGTAGTTGTTGCACAGCTGGCCGCCGCACGTCAGGGCACCCACAAGGTCAAGACCCGCGCCGAAGTTGCCGGTGCCGGCCGCAAGCCGTTCAAGCAGAAGGGGACCGGCCGCGCCCGTCAGGGCTCGATCCGCGAACCGCAGATGACCGGCGGTGGCATCGTCCACGGTCCGACCCCGCGTGACTACTCGCAGCGCACCCCCAAGAAGATGAAGGCTGCTGCCCTGCGCGGCGCCCTGTCTGATCGCGCTCGCTACGATCGCGTCCACGTGATCGAGAACCTGGTGGCCGGCGATCAGCCGTCGACCAAGGAAGCTCTGGCAACCCTGCGTTCGCTGACCGAGCGCAAGAATGTCCTGCTCGTGATCGAACGCGCCAACGATGTGGCCGCACTGTCGGTTCGCAACCTGGTTGAGGTCCACGCCCTGTACGTGGATCAGCTGAACACCTACGATGTTCTGGTTTCGGACGACGTGGTCTTCACCAAGCTGCATTCGATGCCCTGGTTCAGAAGGAGGAAGCCAAGTGAGCGTCTTCTCAAAGGCTCCGCACGACGTGGTCATCGCACCGGTCGTCTCGGAAAAGAGCTACGGTCTGATCGATGAAGGTAAGTACACCTTCATGGTCGACCCGCGTTCGAACAAGTCGGAAATCAAGAACGCCGTTGAAGCCATCTTCAACGTGAAGGTTGATTCCGTAAACACCATCAATCGGCCGGGTAAGCGCAAGCGCACCCGCTTCGGGTGGGGTACGCGCAAGGACACCAAGCGCGCCATCATCACCCTGAAGGAAGGCTCGATTGACATCTTCGGCGGTCCGCTTTCCTAAGCGGAGACCACTTTAACGAGGAATAAGAATAAATGGGAATTCGTAAGTACAAGCCGACTACCCCGGGCCTGCGCGCTCGTCGGTAGCCGACTTCGCAGAAATCACCCGATCGACTCCGGAAAAGTCGCTGGTTCGCCCGCTGTCCAAGACTGGCGGCCGCAACAACTCCGGTAAGATCACCACCCGTCACAAGGGTGGCGGACACAAGCGCGCCTACCGCCTGATCGACTTCCGTCGCCAGGACAAGGACGGCGTGCCGGCAAAGGTCGCTCACATCGAGTACGACCCGAACCGTACCGCCCGTATTGCCCTGCTGCACTACGTGGACGGCACCAAGCGCTACATCATCGCCCCGAACCACCTGAGCCAGGGCGACATCGTGGAAGCTGGTCCGAACGCGGACATCAAGCCGGGCAACAACCTGCCGCTGCGCAACATCCCGGTGGGTTCCGTGATCCACGCCGTGGAACTGCGCCCCGGTGGCGGTGCCAAGATGGCCCGCTCCGCAGGTGCCTCCATCCAGCTGGTGCTCGCGAGGGCAAGTTCGCCCAGCTGCGCCTGCCTTCGGGTGAAATCCGCAACGTCGATGTGCGCTGCCGCGCCACCATCGGCGAAGTGGGCAACGCCGAGCAGATCAACATCAACTGGGGCAAGGCCGGCCGTATGCGCTGGAAGGGCGTCCGCCCGACCGTGCGTGGTGTGGCCATGAACCCGATCGATCACCCGCACGGTGGTGGTGAAGGTAAGACCTCCGGTGGTCGTCACCCGGTCAACCCCAATGGTAAGCGTGAAGGACGCACCCGTCGTCCGAACAAGGACAGCGACAAGCTTATTGTGCGTCGCCGTCGTACCGGCAAGAACAAGCGATAGGAGCCTGGAGACATGCCACGCAGCCTGAAGAAAGGCCCCTTCGTCGATCAGCACCTGTACCTGAAGGTCGTTGCTGAGAACGAAAAGGGCACCAAGAACGTCATCAAGACGTGGTCCCGCCGTTCGATGATCATCCCGGACATGCTGGGACACACCATCGCCGTGCACGACGGACGCAAGCACATCCCGGTGTTTGTCACCGAATCGATGGTTGGGCACAAGCTCGGTGAGTTTGCCTCGACCCGCACGTTCCGTGGCCACGTGAAGGACGACAAGAAGGGCAAGCGCCGCTAGGCCCCGGAAGGGATCTAGTGTCGCTTAGCACTTCTTCGATAGACGAGAGAAGGAAAGCAATGGAAGCCAAGGCAATTGCGCGTCATCTCCGCGTAACGCCTATGAAGGCCCGGCGCGTCGTCAACCTTGTTCGTGGTCTGCAGACCAACGAGGCACTGGCAATTCTGAAGTTTGCCCCGCAGGCAGCTTCGGAGCCCGTGTACAAGGTTGTCGCATCGGCAGTGGCTAACGCCCGTGTCGCCGCGGACCGCGCAGGTGAAGCATTCAATGAGGACGAGCTGATTATCAGCGAGGCGTTTGTAGACGAAGGTCCGACCATGAAGCGGTTCCAGCCGCGTGCTCAGGGTCGTGCCTTCCAGATCAAGAAGCGCACCAGCACATCACCGTGGTTGTTTCAACCCCGGAGAAGGGTGGGGAAAAGTAAATGGGACAGAAGGTAAACCCGAACGGTTTCCGTCTCGGCATCACCACTGACCACGTTTCGCACTGGTTCGCCGATTCCAACAAGCCAGGCCAGCGTTACAAGGATTTTGTCAAGGAAGACGTCAAGATCCGCGAACTGCTGTCCACCGGCATGGACCGCGCAGGCATCGCCCGCGTTGAGATCGAGCGCACCCGTGACCGCGTGCGTGTGGACATCCACACCGCCCGCCCGGGCATCGTCATCGGCCGCCGCGGCGCCGAAGCCGATCGCATCCGCGGTGAGCTGGAGAAGCTGACCGGCAAGCAGGTGCAGCTGAACATCCTCGAGGTCAAGAACCCCGATATCGAAGCCCAGCTGGTTGCCCAGGGCATCGCCGAGCAGCTTGCTTCGCGCGTGGCGTTCCGCCGCGCGATGAAGAAGGCCATGCAGTCGGCAATGCGTGCAGGTGCCAAGGGCATCCGCGTGCAGTGCTCGGGCCGCCTGGGTGGCGCCGAAATGTCGCGCAAGGAGTTCTACCGCGAAGGTCGTGTGCCGCTGCACACCCTGCGCGCGAACATTGACTTCGGCAAGTTCGAAGCCAAGACCACCTTCGGCCGCATCGGCGTGAAGGTCTGGATCTACAAGGGTGACGTAACCGCCAAGGAACTGGCTGCACAGCAGGCCGCTGCCGCTCCGGCACGTGGCCGTGGCGGTGACCGCCCGAACCGTGGTGGCGACCGTCGTCGTCGCAACGACCGCAACAAGGCTGCCGCACAGGCTCCTGCTGCGGAAGGAGGAGAGGCTTAAATGCTTATCCCACGTCGTGTGAAGTACCGCAAGCAGCACCACCCGAACCGCTCGGGTGCTGCCAAGGGCGGAACCACCGTATCGTTCGGTGAATACGGCATCCAGGCTCTGACCCCGGCCTACGTGACCAACCGTCAGATTGAAGCCGCCCGTATCGCCATGACCCGCCACATCAAGCGTGGCGGTAAGGTCTGGATCAACATTTACCCGGACCGTCCGCTGACCAAGAAGCCTGCCGAAACCCGCATGGGTTCCGGTAAGGGTTCGCCGGAATGGTGGGTCGCAAACGTCAAGCCGGGACGCGTTCTGTTTGAACTGTCCGGCGTCAGTGAAGAGGTAGCTCGCGAGGCCCTGCGCCTGGCAATCCACAAGCTGCCGTTGAAGGCACGCATCGTGCGTCGTGAGGGTGGTGAATAGGAATGGCTATTGGTTCAAAGGACCTGACCATTGAGGCTTTGGATGGCTACGACAATGCTCGTCTGAACGAGGAATTGAAGAAGGCCAAGGCCGAGCTGTTCAACCTCCGTTTCCAGTCGGCTACCGGTCAGTTGGAAACTCACGGCAACCTGAAGGCTGTCAAGCGCGATATCGCTCGCATTTACACTGTGCTGCGCGAACGTGAGCTCGGCATTCGCCAGGAAGTCGTTGTCCCGGTTGAAGAAACCAAGAAGGGCAAGGAAGCCAAGTAATGAGCGAGAAGGAGAACGGTGTGGCTGACGCAACCGAGCGTAACTACCGCAAGACCCTCCGTGGTTACGTGGTTTCCGACAAGATGCAGAAGACCATCGTCGTTGACGTTGAGGACCGTGTGAAGCATGCCCTCTACGGCAAGGTGATGCGCCGCAACAAGAACGTCAAGGCTCATGACGAGAACAACGAAGCCGGCATCGGCGACTTGGTTGTTATCGCTGAGACCCGCCCGCTGTCCGCTGACAAGCGCTGGCGCCTGGTGGAAATCGTCGAGAAGGCCAAGTAAGCCCTCCCGGTGATTCCACGGTTGACGTGAATTGCTGAGAACGCCCCGCAGTACTCCCTCAGGAGAACTGCGGGGCGTTTTCGCATTCCCGGACCGGAGTTCTAACCTCGGATCGGTAGGGCGCGGCTACGGGCAGGTCAAAGAAGGAGACCTCTTTTGGCCCGAATTCCGTGTCAGCAACCGACACGTTCAGTTATCTGCCACGAAATCTTTGTCCGGCCTCGCCTCTCACGCCAGCCGTTGGACGTCTGCGAAACCACGAAGGATCTCATTGTGCATTCCATCCAGAGACGGCTGGGGAAAGCTAAACGACCTGCCGGCCTTCCTCGGGCGTAAGCATCGGAACGAGCCGCACAAGCACCACCATTGCGACCAACTCGACCAGGGTTTGCGTCACTACCGCTAGCGGGGCGATCCCCAGCGGGGCCGGTAGCGCGAGCGCCAAGGGAAGCACCACCAGGGAGTTGCGGGTGGCAGCCGAGAACATCACGCACGCGTGGACGGCACATCGAGCCCGGTGGTCTTGCCCGCGAGCCGGCCGATGGCAAGAGCGGCAACCACGAAGACAACATATAGAGGAACTACGCGGGCAAGCGAGCCGATCTGCGACCCCACGGCCGCGATCTGTGATCCGAGAACCACGCAGAGCGTGGCCATCATTAGCGGCACCATCGCGCCCGCCATGACTTCTTCGACGGCTCTTCCCACATGATGGCGTCGGGAAACGCTTTGCACGGCAGCCGCGGCGGCGAGCGGTAGCACGATCAGCAAGAAGAAGGCCTTGGCAAATGGCCCAATCTCAATGACCGACAGCACTTCTGCGCCAACGAACAAGAAAAGGTAAACGGGCAGCAACAGGATTTGGGCGAGCATCAGCAGGGGTGCCGCCGCAAGCAAACGTGAGCGCGCGCCACCAGCTAGACCCGTAAACACGATGACGTAGTCAATGCACGGGGTAAGCAACACGAGCAACACTCCGAGCAGCAGCGCTTTGTCATCAGCCACGAAACGTGAGAGGGCCCAGGCGATAGCGGGCACGAACACGAAATTCGCGACCAGGACCGTACCCAGGAACCGGAAATCTCCAAACGAACGTGCGACCTCGACCAAAGGCACCCCGAGGAAGGTTGCGAACAATAGGAGCATCAGAACCGGCTCGATCCCAAGCTCTAACGCCGGGGCCAGCTGTGGTGCACTTAGCCCCAGGACCGCTCCTACGCCGATGGCCAATAGATAGAGCGGGACTTGCTGCCTATCCCACCATTCAACGATCCGCTTCATTCCTCAATCCTCCAGCATCGAAGCGGCAGACCTAAATGACCGTCGACCGTGTCCATTAGGCAGGAGACTTGCTGGGACTCAATTCCTGAAATAACCCATGCCCGTCCATAACCAGATGCCGGGCAACCGCGTTGCCGAGCGGCCGCCCGGCAAAGGTATTTCCAAGGCACATCATCACACCCAGTATGAGCGTGGATATCCAGTACCTCAGACCCCGGCAGGCGTGATGCCTGTGACGAACTACCGAACGGCAGTGCACAGGGTACTAGGCCGCAACCACGCATATCGCTGGGGTGCTAAGCCGGATTCCTGGGGGAGGCGTCCTGGATGACGGTATCGTCCTCCAGGGTTATCGTGTAGGACAGCGCAGGTGCCGGCCCGCCATTACCCTCCAAACGGCTGCCAAAGGCTTTTCCTGGCCACCATGCGGCGTATCGGCCGTCCTGAACCGTAGCTTCTACCACCTGGCCGTCCGGAGTAGTGATGGACACGGCTTTCACGTCCTCACCGACGTTCCCGTGGGTCAGGGCAACGTCGGGCCGTTCTGGGAACCCGAAAGCGTTGCGGCCACGGAACTCGGCAATGTTCCCTTCAGTGAATTCCCCGCCGACGGGAAGGAAACCCTGGTCTCCGCCTGCCCGGCTGGAATCAATGGTGTCGGCTTGTGGTGCACCGACTGGCAGGTGAGCAAGGCACATACCAGCCATATGCTCGGAAGAAGCGGTATACAGCAGGACCACCCATTCACCGCGTCGTTCGGCGAGGTCTAACTGGGCAGGTACCAGATCCAGGCGGCCCCGGCAGGCGGAATCGGCCACGGCACGGTCGGCGGCGCTGATGGTTCCGGGGGCGGCAGTCCACGATGCGTAGGCCGCATCATTGGCCCCCGGCCCGGGAAAAAGTACCACCGTCGCGGTGACGGCGGCAGCCACGGCCACCGCAACGGGTGTCGCTATCCGACGTACCGGATGGGAGCGGAGCGCGTGGGACCGGTGATCGGTGACTCGCCCATCGTCGGGATCACTCGCGAGGATTTGTTGCAGCCCTGCGTTGGCTTTGATTCGTTCGGACTCGTTCAGACTGCCGCTGGGGGCCGCATCCAGGAGGCGAAAAGCTTCCATTTGCGCATTCTTGTTCTTGTTCATGTCTATGACTCCGTCATGAGGAATTCGGCAAAGGAGTTAGGGGATGCAGAAGCATCGAGCATGCGGCGCAGAGACTTGCGCGCACGATGAAGCCGAAGGCGGTAGGCGGCCGATGAAATCCCCAGAACCTGTCCGGCCTTGGACGAGGGAAGCTCTTCCCAGATTGCAAGAGCCAACACTTCTTGGTCGAGGGGCCGCAACTGGCGCCAAGCTGCGACCAAATCGACGTGTTCATTGATCAACTCGGTTGCTGCATCGGTAAAAGTTGAAGCGTGGGCAGCGATCCTGACAACCAGCGCTCCTTGACGTTTTTCCCCGCGCACGTTGTTCAACATGCAGTTCCGCGCGACTGCGAACATCCAGGCTCGGGCGTCCTCGTGTTCGGTTGGAAGGTCATCCCAGCGGCACCAAGCGACGAGGAAGGCTTCGTGGATGATATCCTCGGCGTGCTCGGGACCAGCCCGGCGTTGCACGAAGCGGAGTACGTCGGTGTAAATCAGCTCGTATAGCCCGGAGAACCGTGTCTCCCGCTCCTGCCTTGTTTGTGAGGTGCTCATACTTATACATGTCCGCACGTCGCCATTTGTTACCCGAAGTAGGGCGCTGTTCCAGTGAAGTTGGTCCATGTCCAAGAACGGACCGATGGATTGATTCGGAAGGCCGCTTAAAACACGGACAACGAGTAACCCCGCTTGCCAATATAGCGGGGGAGAACTGCGGTCCGGGAGCCACCCCCTTCCAGAATCTTCCGTGCACCGGCTGGTTCAATTAGGTACTGCCGTCCGGCCCAGGAAGCCCCGCGAACCAATGAGCAACGGGGGCAGGCAAGCTTCATAACCACGCGTTCGCCGGCTTCAGCGCGACAGCGACGTCCTGGACGCCACCGGTCTACCGAGGCGAGGGCGGAACAACGCGCTAGGTGAATTCCGACGAGGAAGCAGCGGCCTGGCGTTGATAACTTCCAGGGGTAAGGCCAATGAACCGGCGGAAGTCCGTGGCGAAGTGGGCCTGATCCGTATAGCTCAGTTCGGCGGCCAACCGGGCCAGGGACAACCCGGGCTCCCCGCGCAACCGCATCGCCGCCTCCTGCACACGGTAGCGACGAATAACCTGCAAAGGCGGGACACCGAGATGGGCGGCGCTCAGGCGCTGCAGGCTGCGTACGCCCACATCCAGGGCATCGGCCAAGTCTGACACCTGGGTCATCGAACGGTTGGTGGCAACCAACCGCAGCATGCGATTGGCCAGCAGCCCGGTGTCGCTGGGTTTCGGCAGCTTTGCGAGCCATCGGGCGAGCACTTCGATGGCTTCGAAAGCGTCAGACGCTGGAACGGCCTGAGCCATCAGGGCTTCAACCCGGCCCTGCAGTGCGGGCTGTGGGAAGGGGAGTTCCCGACCCGCCAGCCCGGCAGGGTCCACACCCAGCTGTTCGGCGGCCGCCGGCTGCAGCAGTGCGGCCAGCACCCAGCCCGTGCCTTCCAGGTCTCGATGCGAGGTGCCGGTGCTGGGCCCACTCAGCAAGACGGAGCCGGGTTGCACGACCAGGTTCAGCGTCGGGAAGGTCAGCAGTTGTTGGCGACGTACCTGGTTTGGGGCCAAGTCCCACCGCGCCAGCCAGAACCACTGAACCGTCTCGGCCAAGGACGGCGGAGGGGCGTGGCGTTCGAAGTGGGGCAGCGACGCAGGATAGAGCACACCCCGTTCGTCTCCGGCTTCCCCTGCCATGTGAACCTCCACGTGCTTCTTGGGCCGTCGCGGCGAATGTCGCATATTTGCAAGAATCCTACGACGCCGGGCCCTAACCTGAATGCATGAGCACAGAAAACACCCCGATGCGCGGGGTCACTGGAGAGCACACCACCAACGGGACGCCCCACGGGACGACCAGCCTGACCCCCTTCCTGGCCATCGAAAACGCCCGTGAGGCCGTTGAGTTCTACCGTGAGATCTTTGGCGCCCGGTTGGTGGACGCCACTGAGATGGGCGGCGTGCTGGTCCACGCCGACCTGGACTTCGGCCAAGGCCACCTGCAGCTGGGTGTTCCCAGCCCCCAGTTCGGCCTGGTGCCACCGCCAGCGGGGGAGGAGGCCTGCTATTCGCTGGCTTGTACTGCCCGAATGTGGATGAGGTGCTCGAGCGCGCCCTCGCCGCCGGGGCGGTGCTGCGTGAACCGGCCACCACGTTCGTCTCGGGGGACCGCTATGCCTCCATCCGTGACCCGTTCGGGGTGCGTTGGTCGGTGATGAGCCGGGTCGAGGACCTCACCGAGGATGAAAGCAACCGGCGGGTGGCCCAGTGGGCGCAGGAACAGGCGGGCACCGAGTAACCCGGTTGAATATGCCGCGATTATTCGAGCCAGCGCACCGGTCGCGCGGCACTGCTGCCGGTGCGTTTCTGCGTGCTCGCACTCATGCCTTGACGTCTCTCCCGCAGTGCCGGTATTGTGACGAATCACGCGTTGCCGGCCCCTACCACACCATTTCGGAATAGCGCGAATCTGGGATAGGATAGATACTTGTGCGCATTGTGTCCGAGGACTATCCACCTTCGGCACGCTGCAGCGGTGTGGGAACATGTTTCGGCCCGCAGCACGACCCCGGTATTTTACGCCTCGGCCCTGCCGCCATTTGGGATCAGCATTCGGTGCGCCCTCGCCGGTGGGGGTAAGCGATCGTATCGGGGAGACCATTATCCGTTCCGCAAGGCTCGTTCACGAGAACCAGCGAGACGACAGGAGTAATAAGTGATTCAGCAGGAGTCGCGACTCAAGGTTGCCGATAACACCGGTGCCAAGGAAATCCTTGCCATTCGTGTTCTCGGCGGCTCAAAGCGTCGCTACGCAAGCATCGGCGACACCATCGTCGCTACCGTCAAGGACGCAATTCCTGGCGGCAACGTGAAGAAGGGTGACGTCGTCAAGGCCGTCATCGTTCGCACCAAGAAGGAAATCCGTCGCGTTGACGGTTCCTACATCAAGTTCGACGAGAACGCTGCGGTGATCTTGAAGAACGAGGGTGAGCCTCGCGGTACCCGTATTTTCGGCCCAGTGGGTCGTGAGCTTCGCGACAAGAAGTTCATGAAGATCGTTTCCCTGGCTCCGGAGGTGCTGTAACCATGGGTGCAAAGATCAAGAAGGGTGACCTGGTTCAGGTCATCAGCGGCGGCGACCGCGGCAAGCAGGGCAAGGTCCTGAAGGTCTTCCCGGCCGCCCAGCGCGTCCTGGTGGAAGGCGTTAACCGCGTCACCAAGCACACCAAGGCCGGTCAGACCGAATCCGGTTCGACCACCGGCGGTATCGAGGTTGTCGAGGCCCCCATGCACGTTTCGAACGTTGCCGTGGTGGATCCTGAAACCAAGAAGCCGACCCGCGTTGTTTCCGGAGGAAACCGTAGAGAAGAACGGTGTGAGCAAGACTGTGCGCATCCGTTACGCCAAGCTTCCGGAAAGGATCTGTAATGACTGAAGCAGCCACCAAGATCCAGCCACGTCTGAAGGCAAAGTACACCGCCGACATCCGTCCGGCGCTGCAGGAGCAGTTCAACTACTCCAACCCCATGCAGGTTCCGACCCTGACCAAGGTCGTCGTGAACATGGGTGTGGGCGAAGCCGCCAAGGACTCGAAGATCATCGAAGGCGCCGTACGCGACCTGACGGCCATCACCGGTCAGAAGCCAGTGATCACCCGTGCTCGCAAGTCCATCGCTCAGTTCAAGCTGCGCGAAGGCATGCCGATCGGTACCCACGCCACCCTGCGCAACGACCGCATGTGGGAATTCGTTGACCGCCTGATCACCCTGGCGCTGCCGCGTATCCGCGACTTCCGCGGACTGAGCGACCGCCAGTTCGACGGCAACGGAAACTACACCTTCGGCCTGACCGAGCAGTCGATGTTCCACGAAGTTGATCAGGACAAGATCGACCGCGTTCGTGGTATGGACATCACCGTGGTGACCACCGCCAAGAATGACGACGAAGGCCGCGCCTTGCTCAAGGCACTGGGCTTCCCGTTCAAGACCGAAAACTAAACTCACTACGTTACAGGTCCGATACAAAGGAAACCGTAACGAGGAAGGCTGAAGCCACATGTCTATGACAGATCCAGTCGCAGATATGCTGACTCGTCTGCGCAATGCCAACTCGGCATACCACGACAGCGTTTCGATGCCGTCGAGCAAGCTGAAGGTTCGCATTGCCAACATCCTCAAGGAACAGGGCTACATCGCCTCCTTCGAGGAAGAGGACGCAGAAGTCGGCAAGAAGCTGACCATCACTTTGAAGTACGGTCCGCTGCGCGAGCGTTCGATCGCCGGCGTCCGTCGCATCTCCAAGCCAGGTCTGCGCGTTTACGCAAAGTCCACCAACCTGCCGCACGTGCTCGGTGGCTTGGGCATCGCTATCCTGTCCACCTCCTCCGGTCTGCTTACTGACCGCCAGGCTGCAAAGAAGGGCGTGGGTGGGGAAGTCCTCGCCTACGTCTGGTAACGGGAAGGAAGGGAATACACAATGTCACGTATTGGACGTCTTCCGATTACCGTTCCTGCCGGCGTCGACCTGAAGATCGACGGACAGGACGTCACCGCCAAGGGCCCGAAGGGTGAACTGTCGCTGACTGTTGCAGCGCCGATCACCGTCGCCTGGAGGAAACCACCCTCACCGTCAGCCGCCCGAACGACGAGCGCGAATCGCGTTCGCTGCACGGCCTGACCCGCAGCCTGATCGAAAACATGATCATCGGCGTCACCCAGGGTTACGAGAAGAAGCTCGAAATCCACGGCACCGGTTACCGTGTCCAGGCCAAGGGCGCCAACCTGGAGCTTGCTCTGGGCTACTCGCACCCGGTCAGCGTTGAGGCACCGGCGGGCATCACCCTGACCGTCGAGGGCAACAACAAGATCACCGTTGCTGGCATCGATAAGCAGCAGGTCGGCGAGGTTGCTGCCAACATCCGCAAGCTGCGTAAGACCGAGCCTTACAAGGGCAAGGGCATTCGCTACGCCGGCGAACAGATCCGCCGCAAGGTCGGAAAGGCTGGTAAGTAATTATGGCTATCGGAATCAAGGGCAAGAGCAAGTCCGCAGCCCGCGGCCGCCGTCACCTGCGTGTGCGCAAGCGCCTCGTTGGCACCTCGGTCCGCCCGCGCCTGGTTGTCAACCGTTCGGCTCGCCACATCTTCGTACAGATCGTGGACGACTCGAAGGGCATCACCCTGGCCAGCGCTTCGACCATGGAAGCCGACCTGCGCGCCCTGGAAGCTGACAAGACCGCTAAGTCCAAGCGCGTTGGCGAGCTCGTAGCCGAGCGCGCCAAGGCTGCTGGCATCGAGGCAGTTGTCTTCGACCGCGGTGGAAACAAGTACCACGGTCGCGTTGCCGCCGTGGCAGACGGCGCTCGTGAAGGTGGGCTGGCACTGTGAGCGAATCAACTAACGAGAAGGAAACTCAGGTGTCTGAAGCTACCGAGGCAGTGGAAACTGCAGCGGCTAACGACAACAACAACTCTCGTCGCAACGAGGGCCGTGGCCGTCGTAATGAGGGTGGCCGTGGTCGTGGTCGCGATAACCGTGAAAACCGCAACGAAGACAAGGACAAGTTCCTTGAGCGTGTGGTCACCATCAACCGCGTTTCGAAGGTTGTCAAGGGTGGTCGCCGCTTCAGCTTCACCGCACTGGTCGTTGTCGGTGACGGCAACGGCACCGTAGGTGTCGGCTACGGCAAGGCCAAGGAAGTTCCCGCGGCCATTGCCAAGGGCGTCGAGGAAGCGAAGAAGAACTTCTTCCGCGTTCCGCGCGTTGGCACCACCATCCCGCACCTGGTCAAGGGCGAAGACGCTGCAGGCGTTGTGCTGCTGCGTCCGGCCTCCCCGGGTACCGGCGTTATCGCCGGTGGTCCGGTGCGTGCGGTGCTGGAATGCGCCGGCATCCACGACGTGCTGTCCAAGTCGATGGGTTCGCAGAACCAGATCAACATTGTGCACGGCACCGTTGCAGCCCTGAAGGCTCTGGAAGAGCCCCAGGCTGTGGCTGCCCGTCGTGGGCTGCCTCTGGACGAGGTTGCCCCGGCCGCAATGATCCACCACATCCAGACCCAGAAGGCAGGTGCATAGGCAATGGCGAACATTGTCCCAAGCGACGCCAAGCTGGAAATCACCCAGACCAAGTCCGTCATTGGTGCTAAGCAGGGCCACCGCGACTCCGTTCGTTCGCTCGGTTTGAAGCGTGTTGGGCACACCGTTGTCCGCACCGCAGACCCGGTGACCGTCGGCATGCTCAACAAGGTCCCACACCTGGTGAAGGTTGAGGAGGCTAAGTAAACATGGCTGAAAAGGAAAACGCACTCAAGGTCCACCACCTGCGTCCGGCCGAAGGTGCCAAGACCGCCAAGACCCGTGTGGGTCGTGGTGAGGCATCCAAGGGTAAGACCGCAGGCCGCGGTACCAAGGCACCAAGGCCCGCTACCAGGTCAAGGCAGGCTTCGCCGGCGGTCAGCTGCCGCTGCACATGCGTCTGCCGAAGCTGCGTGGCTTCAAGAACCCGTTCCGCGTCGAGTACCAGGTTGTGAACCTGGACAAGATCAACGAACTGTTCCCCGAGGGTGGCGAAGTCACCGTCGAGGCACTGGTTGCCAAGGGCGCCGTTCGCAAGAACGAGCCGGTCAAGGTGCTGGGCACCGGCGAGATCTCGGTCAAGGTTGACGTGAAGGCCAACGCCTTCTCGGCTTCCGCCGAACAGAAGATCGCCGCTGCCGGCGGCTCGGTGACCACCCTCTAAACAGGGTTCGAACCACGGTAAGGCCCCGGTGAATCCGTACTGCACGGATTCACCGGCCTTGCCACATTTACAGCACCTGACCTGAGCACCGGGCCCGATCACCACCGTGGACTATGGTGGGAGTTCGGGGGAAATTACGTCCATGCTGTACCGCCTATTTGGCGCGCCGGTGCCAGGAACCGCTAGAATTCATAAAGTCAACGCAAGAGTCTGCAGACCAGGCTCAGGCAAATACGTCAGGAGGACGCTTGTTCAGCGCCATAGCCCGAGTTTTTCGGACGCCTGATCTGCGCAACAAGTTGCTGTTCACGCTCGGTATTATTGCGATCTACCGTGTGGGTGTGTTCGTCCGGCTCCGGGAGTCAACTACAGCAACGTTCAGCAGTGTCTGGCACAGGGTGAAACCACCGGTGGCATCTACCAGTTTGTGAACCTGTTCAGCGGTGGAGCACTGCTGCAGGTCTCCGTCTTCGCCATGGGTATCATGCCGTACATCACCGCGGCCATTATCGTTCAGCTGCTGCGTGTGGTGATCCCGCACTTCGAACAGCTGCACAAGGAGGGTCAGGCCGGCCAGGCCAAGATGACCCAGTACACCCGCTACCTGACCATCGCCCTGGGCCTGCTGCAGGCGACCACCCTGGTCACCCTGGCACGCACCGGCACCCTGTTCCCGGGCTGTCAGCTGCCGCTGGTGCCCGACGAGAGCCTGATCGTGATCCTGCTGATGATCATCACGCTCACCGCAGGCACCGGTTTGATCATGTGGATGGGTGAGCTGATCACCGAACGCGGCATCGGCAACGGCATGTCGATCCTGATCTTCATCTCCATTGCCTCTGGCTTCCCCTCCGCCATGGGCGCCATCGGCCGCTCCCAGGGTTGGGGTGTGTTCACCGGAGTGCTGCTGATCGGCCTGCTGGTCATCGCCCTGGTGGTGTTCGTGGAACAGTCCCAGCGCCGTGTGCCGGTGCAGTACGCCAAGCGCACCATCGGCCGGCGCACCGTGGAGGTACCTCCACCTACATCCCGATCAAGGTGAACATGGCCGGCGTGATCCCGGTGATCTTCGCCAGCTCCATCCTGGCGCTGCCGCAGATGATCGTGCAGTTCAACGTCCGTGACGACGGCACCCTGCCGGACTGGGCCCTGTGGCTGCAGACCCACTCGGCCACCTCCTCGCCGTGGTACATGGCCGTGTACACGCTGCTGATCATTGGGTTCACCTACTTCTATGTGGCCATCACCTTCAACCCGGTTGAGGTGGCGGACAACATGAAGAAGTACGGCGGGTTCATCCCCGGCATCCGTGCCGGCAAGCCGACCGCGGACTACCTGAACTACGTGATCTCCCGAGTGACCTTCCCCGGATCGCTCTACCTGGCAGTCGTTGCGTTGATCCCATTGATCGCATTCGTTTTGTTCAACGCCGACCAAAACTTCCCATTTGGCGGGACCTCGATCCTCATCATGGTTGGTGTGGGCCTGGAGACCGTCAAGCAGATTAATGCTCAGATGCAGCAACGACACTACGAAGGACTTTTGCGATGACTCGACTGTTGATTATCGGACCTCCCGGGGCCGGCAAGGGCACTCAGGCCGAAAAGATCTCCGAGCGCCTGCAGATCGTGGCGATCTCCACCGGTGACATCTTCCGCGCCAACGTCAAGGGCGGAACCCCGCTGGGCGTGGAGGCCAAGAAGTACATTGATGCCGGCAACTTCGTGCCGGACTCGGTCACCAACAACATGGTGCGTGACCGCCTGGCCCAGCAGGACGTGAAGGACGGCTTCCTGCTGGACGGCTACCCGCGCACCAGCGCCCAGGTGGACGCGCTGGATGAGATTCTGGCCGCCCAGGGGCAGAAGCTGGACGGCGTGCTGCAGCTGACCGCCGATGACAACGAGCTGGTTGCCCGCCTGCTCAAGCGCGCCGAGATCGAAGGCCGCGCCGATGACACCGAAGAGGTCATCCGCCACCGCCTGGCCCTCTACCACGAGGAGACCCAGGTCGTGGTCGACCGCTACGAGGAGCGCGGCATCGTGCGCAAGGTCGACGGGATCGGGGCCATCGACGAGGTCACCGACCGCGTCCTGTCCGCCTTGAACGTGAACGCCTAGTACGCAAGGCGCTACCGGCCAAGGATCGTATCGAGCTGCCCAACGGCGGGCGCGGTACGGTCCTTGGCCATTTTCAGGAACACCGTCCCACCCGGCCCACCGGGACTGGGACACAGCAAAGGGAGAACCCGTGGCTTTCGGACAGCCGAAAATCGAATACAAGTCCAATGCGCAGATTCTGAAGATGCGCGAAGCCGGCCTGGTGCTGGCCGAGGCCCTGGATGAGGCCGTCGCCGCCGCCCAGCCGGGGGTCACCACCAAGGAGGTCGACGCGGTCTTCGCCGGGGTGCTCGAACGCCACGGCGCCACCAGCAACTTCCTGGCTACCACGGGTTCCCGGCCACCATCTGCGCCTCGGTCAACCATGAGGTGGTCCACGGCTTCCCCAGCGAATACGTGCTCAAGGACGGGGATGTGCTGAAGATTGACGGCGGGGCCATCGTGGACGGCTGGCACGCCGACTCGGCGCGCACCGTGCTGCTGGGCGAC
>NZ_BAXF01000018.1:0-16620 GCF_001310435.1 Arthrobacter sp. JCM 19049
TGAAGGCGTGGCCCAGCCCGCTGGGGGCCAACTCGTCCACCACCCACTGGGCGGCCGGGTTAGCGGCGTCCAGGCTGAGCGTGGTCACCGGGACGCGGGCGTTCTCCGCCAGTTTGCGGCCGTACTGGTCATCGACGAGCACCACGGCCTGCTCGCAGCGTTCGGGTTCAAAGAGCCGGGCCTTGGTGGCGAAGTACTCTTCCATGGACCCGTGCAGGTCCAGGTGGTCCTGGGTGAGGTTGGTGTATCCGGCGACGGCGAACTTCAGCCCGGCCACCCGGTTGTAGCTCAGCGAGTGGCTGGAGACCTCCATGGCAACCGCCTGCACGTCCTGCTCCCCCATCCGGGCCAGCAGGCCGTGCAGCTGGGTGGATTCGGGGGTGGTGAGCACACTGGGGATGATGCGCCCGCGAACGGACATTTCGATGGTTCCGATCAGCCCGGTGTTGCGGCCCAGGGCCTCCAGCAGGGAGCGGATCATGAAGGTGGTGGTGGTCTTGCCGTTGGTGCCGGTGACCCCGAAAAGCTCCGGTGTGCCGGCATCGGTGCCGTAGACGGCGGCGGCTGCGGTGGCGGCGATGGCCCGTACGTCCGGGACGATGCCCATCGGCACCTGGGCCTGGCTGCCGATCAGCTCCTGTCCGGCGGCGTCGGTGATGACCGCCAGCGCCCCATTGGCCAGGCGTCGGGGAGGAACTGGGCACCGTGCGCTTGGCCCCGGAAATCGCCAGGAACACGTCCCCGGGCTGCACGGTCTGCGGGTTCAGGCTCACGCCGGTCAGTTCCAGGTCCTGCTCGGCGCCGGAGGTGCTCTGCGCCTGGACGGCGGCGCACAGTCGGGCCCAGGAGATCGCCGTGCGGGCCGTGGGGCGCAGGTGGCGTTCGAGCTCGCGCGGTGATTCCGGCTGGTGGTTTACCAAGGTTTCTTCTGTTCCTTACCGACAAAGACGTTATAGGTATCGGGTTCCGTGGAGGACGGGGGCACGTTGAAGGTGTTCAGCGTGTGGCTCATTACCTCGGTGAAGGTGTCGGCCACCGAGAAGTTGCGCCAGTTGCCCTTGGGCCGGTACATGGTGGCAACGACCACGAACTGCGGATCATCCAGCGGGGCGACCCCGGCGAAGGAATAGGTGTAGCCGTCGTAGCCGCCGGATTCGCCGGCGGCCTGACCGGTACCGGTCTTGCCTCCCACGCGGTAACCCGGAATCTTCATTTTAGTACCGGTGCCCTCTTCGACGACCGATTCCATGAGTTTGAGCATCTCTTGTGCTGTTGACTTCTTCACAACCCGGGTGTTCTGCCCGGCGTCGGGCTTCTCCTCGGTGCCGTCGGGGTTGACGTAGCTCTCAATCAGGCTCGGCGGGATGCGCACCCCGCCGTTGGCCAGGGTCTGGAAAATGGAGGCGGTGTGCAGCACGGTCTGCGAGTAGCCCTGGCCGAACATGGTGGTGTACTGCTGGCGGCGGTCCCAGGCCTTCGGCTCGGCCAGCAGGCCCTTGCTCGCCCCGTTCAAGCCCAGCTGGATTGCGTCACCCAGCCCGAACTTGCGCATGTACTCGTAGCGTTCCTGGTTGCTCATCTTTTCGCCGACCATCACCGTGCCGGTGTTGTAGGAGCGGGCGAAGATGCCAGAGACGGTCATGTCATAGGTGGCGTGCGGCAGGGAGTCGTTGATGGTCTCCTTGCTCACCGTGTACTTGTTCGGCACCCGGAATTCGTCGGTGGGCTTGACCTTCCCGGCGTCGATGGCCGCGGCGAAGGTGGCGGCCTTGCCGGTGGAGCCGGGCTCGAAGGCGCGGGTGATGGACACCGAGCGGCGGAACTCCCCGGGGGTGGCTCCCGGATTGTTCGGATCCAGCTGGGCGGAGTCCCCGATGGCAAGGATCTTGCCGGTCTTCACTTCCTGCACCACGACCGAGACCCATTCGGCGTTGAATTCCGCGCGCTTCTTCTCGGCTTCGCGCTGGGCGACGAAGTTGATGTCCGAGTCAATGGTCAGCTTCACGTCCTGGCCGTCCACGGCCGGGACTTCCTCGCTGTCGGCGACGGCGATGCGCACCCCGTCGGCCCCCACTTCGATCTTGCGGCTGCCGTCGGTGCCGCGCAGGCGCTGCTCCTGGCTCAGCTCAAGGCCCTCGGCGCCGACCACGGACGTCTGGTCCTCGGAGTTGCGCACGAAGCCCAGCAGCGGTCCGGCGATGACACCTGCGGGTACTGGCGCTCACTGCGCAGCTGGGAGATCAGGCGCGGAACCCCGACTTCCATGACCTCGTTCTTGATCTCGGGGGTAACGCCCTTGGCGACAACCACGTACCCCTTGGGCTTTTCCCCGTCCTCGGGACGGATCGCATCGGAGACCTGCTCGACATCCTGGTCCAGGATTTCGGCGATCTCCTTGGCAGCCTGCTCGTAGGTGATCTTTTCGCGCTCATTCGATCCGTCGCGCTTCTTGCGCGAGATCATGTCCTTCTGCTCGCGCTGGTCGATCACCAGGTCGTAGCGGTCCACGCTGACAGCCAGCGTGGTGCCGTTGCGGTCGACGATCGAGCCGCGGGTCGGGGTGATGACCTGTTCGCGCATGCGGTTGTCCTGCGCGGTCTGGGCAACCTGTGCGGCATTGATGCCCTGGACATAGAACAGCCGACCGGCGATGGCCAACAGCGCGGCCAGGGACAGGATGAGCACCAGCCGCATCCGGCGCTTCGCTGTATCAATGCTCGTTGGGTTCACGCTCCAGCTCTTTCCCCTCAACTTCATTTCCGACAGCGAATCCTGCCGCCATATTCAAGCTTAGAAAGCGATTCCTAGTTTGCCGGGGATTTGATCGACGGTGCCGGGATCGAGCCGCCGTTCAGCTCCTTGTCCTCGAATACCGGGCGGCCGTCGCTGCCCTTCTCACGTGCCGTTTCCTCGGCGGCCGGGGCCTTGGAGGATTCCTTGGGCTCGCTTTGCTGTGGCGCGTCGGATTCGGTCTTGGCTTCACCGGCCTCCGCTTCGCTGGAGGAGCCGGCCGTGGCTTCCTTTTCCTTGTTCGCCTTGGCCACGCGGGCGCTTTCGGCGTCATCGCTGGCCTTGGAGCGGATGTTCTCCCCCGGCAGCGGCAGGCTTGCGTAGTCGGCGTGCGCGGCGGCGTCCTTGGAGGCCGATTCGGCTTCCTTGCTGATCTTGCCGTCTTCCAGGTCAACCAAACCCGGCGCGGCCGGGGCCACCAGCCCAAGTTCCTTGGCACGCTTGGCCAGGGTCTGCGGGGCGGCCAGGGACTGCGCTTCCTTCAGCAGGGCCTGATTTTCCTGTGACAGCTCGCGTTCCTGATGACGCAGCGACACCATTTCGTACTGGCGCTGGGCCACGGAGGTGTTCAGCAGAACCAGGGTGACGATCACCGCGAAGGCCAGCAATGCGAGCACGGAGACCATGACCACCAGCGGGCGACGGCGCTTCGGGCTGGTGTTGGGCACCAGGGACAACGTCGTGCGCTGTTTCGGATCAACGAACGGAACTTCGCTGGCGGCCACCGGTTCGGGGCGCGCCGATTTGGCGGTGGCGCCCTCAACCACGGGTTGGGCAGTCATAGCTGCGGTCCTCGGCAGACGTCGCGGGGCACGTTGGCTCATGCTAGCTCCTCTTCAGGATGCGCTCCACGGCCCGCAGGCGGGCCGAGGCGGCGCGAGGGTTTTCAGCGATTTCCTGTTCACTTGGCTTCTCGGTCCCCTTGGTGAGGACCTTGAATTCCGCTTTGTGCTCTTCGAGCTCAACGGGGAACCCCGGGGGTGCCGAGGACGTTGAACCCTGCACAAAAAATCTCTTGGTGATCTTGTCTTCCAGCGAGTGGTAGCTCATGACCACAATTCGGCCACCCACGTTCAGGCGCCCATGGAGGCCGGAATAGCGCGCTCAAGCACATCAAGTTCCTCGTTGACCGCGATGCGCAGCGCCTGGAAGGTTCGTTTGGCCGGATGACCGGAGTTACGGGCGGCGGCTGCGGGAACCACCGAGCGGATGACCTCCACCAGCTGGGCTGTCGTGCTGATGCGCGCGTCCTGGCGCTGCTGAACAATGGCCGAGGCAATACGCCCGGCGAACTTCTCTTCGCCCCATTGGCGGATGATCCGCTGCAGCTCACCGCGGTCCAGGTCGTTCACCAGGTCCTCCGCGGTGGGTCCCACAGAGGTGTCCATGCGCATATCTAAGGGGGCGTCGTATGAGTACGCGAATCCGCGTTCCCGCTCGTCCAGCTGCAGTGAAGAGACACCGAGGTCAAAGAGCACCCCGTCAATGCCGGTAAACCCAAGGTCCTGGACCACGTCGGCGATTTCGTCGTAGACCGCGTGGACCAGGTCGATGCGGTCGGCGAAGGGCTCAAGACGGGCTCCGGCCAAGGCCAGCGCTTGTTCGTCACGGTCCAGCCCAATGAGGTGTACGTTCTCGAAGCGTTGCAGGATGGCCTCTGAATGCCTCCCATGCCCAGCGTGCAGTCCACGACGACGGCGCGGCGATTCTCCGCATTGGCCCGCTCAATACCCGGAGCGAGCAAGTTCAGGCAACGGTCCTTAAGGACGGGAATATGCCGCTCGGATGCTGGACGTTCTTCGCCGCTAACCGGCATAGTGCCCCCTTTCGCCGTGTCGTGTGCTGGGATCAGATCCCCCTCCAACCCAAAAGCCGGTGTTCGGTTCTGGCTCCGGGGAAGTGAAGCCAGGGCCGAACCGCCTTGAGATGGCTGGAGATCTCATCCCAGCTGTGCCCCCATGGTTCGTAAAACTACTTATCCAAGTCCTGGAAGTTCGTCTTCATCAGTATCGGAGAAGGCTTCTTCCTGCTGCTGCAGGTAGTCCTGCCACGCCGTGGTGTCCCAGATCTCCACGCGGTTGCCTGCACCGATGACCGTGACCTCACGGTCCAGCCCGGCGTAGGAACGCAGCATCGAAGGAATGGTGACCCGGCCCTGCTTATCCGGCACTTCATCCGACGCCCCGGACAGAAATACACGTGCATAGTCTCGAGCCCGCCGGGACGAAAGAGATGCCTGCGCGAGCTGCTCGTGCTGCTTCTCAAATTCCCGTTGGCTAAAGACGTAGATGCACCGTTCCTGCCCGCGGGTCAGAACCAGTCCGTATGACAGTTCCTCGCGGTATTTAGCAGGAAGAATCAACCGCCCCTTGTCATCGAGACGCGGTGTATAAGTTCCAAGGAACATACACACCGCCTTTCGCATGAAGTGGTGATTCCGCCATCTTCCTCTACTGTCCTCCACTTTACTCCACCACTCCCCACTGTCAACGCGACCGGAGGTGTTTTAGCTCAGGAGTAGAGAAATAATCCGCGGGATTTCGGGCTAGTTTCGCGGGGGTGGACGGTGGAGGGATTTGGGCTGTTTTGACCCAGGGCGTGGCTCGTACCCCCTCTCAAACCCCGATTTCGCGCGAAATTCGCTGGCCCGGAGGAGCAGTGGAGGAAAGTGGGGGAAGATTACTCGGAGCGGTGAAGAGTGGTGCAGAACACGCGAAACTCGGCGGGTTAGGGCAACCTTGGAATCTACTTAGAGTTCGTTGCTCGCTAGCTGCCGCAGTACGGTATATACACGGCCGCTGCGGGTGCCTGCCGGCCGGGGGCCGCGGCCATCGCGTTGGGGTTCGTGCAGCCTTGCCGGCGCAGTTGGCCAGAGCTGCCCGGCAAGAGGGTTAAAACGAAAAGGCACGATCCATTGGATCGTGCCAATTGCTTCGGGAAGCTCTAGCTATCCCGCTGGTCCCGCTTACGCTGGTTCCACTTTTCTTCAAGACCGCTCATGAACTGGGAGCTGCCGCGGTTGGCGGTCTTTGATCCGCTCTTCAGCGGATTTCCTCCCAGCTTACCCTTGGCGGACTTTTTCAGTGCCAGGGCTACGCCTGCAAACATGACGGCGAAACCGATCACGCCCACCACGATCAGTTGTTGGGAGATTCCGAAGATCAGCGCCCCCAATCCGACAATGAAGATCAGGGCGCCAAGAGCGATGTTGCGGGTCGACAGGCGTCCGCTATTGCCGGGAGCTTTCATGTTGGAAGCGAAGCGACGATCTTCATGCAGCTGCTTTTCAAGCTGCTCCAGCAGACGTTGCTCATGCTCAGATAGTGGCATCGTCTTCTCCTTCCAAGTCCCTGCGTGACGACCGACTCCGTCCTCACCCAGTAGAACGGTTTACCGCAAGATTTTGTTCCCCGCGAGAAATCTCCTACGTATCTCTAAGGATAGTCTTTTTAGACTCGAGGCTGCTAGTTCAGCCGTTGTGCTGTTAATAAGACTTAGTCTCAGCGCTGCGGCCCAGGTGTCATGAGTCGGTTGAAGACGGGCCTTTTGGTCGCAATAGCCGCGCTGGAGTGAGCCGCTGGGATGGGAACTTCAGCGCGATGCTGTCAGCGATCTTTTCCGCTTCACGGGTCTTCTCGTCAATCGGGTCCAAGGACAGCTGCACTCCCTGGGTTTCCTGCCCCAGCCGTTCTGCCCTAACCCCCACCAGACGCACTGCTTGCGGCAGTGGCAGCAGACGGCGGAACAGTTCAAGCACGCCGTTAGTCAGAGCCGAGGGAGAATCCGTGGCTGCCGGCAGCGTTTTGGAACGATTAACCGTGGTGAAGTCCTGGTACTTGATCTTGATGGCCAGCGCCTCGGCCAGCTTTCCAGAGCGACGCAGGCGTTGGGCAACCTTGTGGCTGAGCACCACCAGTTCATCTTCCAAAAGCTTTAACTCGCTCTGGTCCGATTCAAAGGTGTGTTCGGCCGAGAGCGACTTTTCCTGCCGCACGGGAACCACTTCGCGGTCGTCGATCCCCCGGGACAAACGGTGCAGGTTGCGACCATGCTCGCCAAATTTTTGCACCATGACATTTTCCGGGTACTGGGCCAGCTGTTCCACGGTTTCAATCCCTGCCCGATGCAGCTGCTCCAGGGAACGCTTCCCCACGCCCCACAACGCAGAGACCGGCAATTGATGCAGAAATTCAACGGTGCGCTGCGGTGCCACGACCACCAGGCCGTTGGGCTTGGCATGCTCCGATGCCAACTTGGCCACGAACTTATTGCGGGCGATCCCGACGCTGGCCGGAAGCCCCAGCTCATCCTTGAGGTACTGCTTGATCTGCTGGGCGATCCGCACCGGGCCGCCCAGGCGCCGCATGCTGCCGGTCACGTCCAGGAACGCCTCGTCAATGCTCAGCTGTTCGACCAGAGGGGTGATTGTGGAGAAGTACTGCATGATCTTGGCGGAAATCGCAGAGTAACTGTGATGGTTCGGTTCCACGATGGTTGCATTCGGGGCCAGGCCCATCGCCTGGGACATGGGCATTGCCGAATGAACTCCCAGGGCCCGGCAATCGTAGGATGCTGAAAGCACGACGCTGCGCCCCTGCGGGTGCCCAACAATCACCTGCTTGCCCGCTAGCTCTGGGCGAGACAGCAGTTCCACTGACACGAAGAAGGCGTCCATGTCCACGTGCAAAATCGCCCGCTCAGCCTTATCAGTCATGGCTTAAGTTTACCGGTGCGTACCTACAAATTGGCGGGTTCTTCCGGCGCCCGTCCAGCGTCTTTCCGCTGGCCGTGAATTCCTCCCCGCAACGTGCGCCTACCCGGTGAGACGGTAGAGTGGATGTAATCTCTTTCCCTCGTCATACAGAGAATTGGAACCGAATGTCGCTGCCCCAGTCCATTGTTGCCCAAGCGCCTGAAGCTGAAGAGCTCACCCGGACTTACACGCAGCGGTTAACCGCAGAATTGGACTCATTCCTTGAGGCCAAAGCGGCCGAGGTAGGCTCCATTACCGCCAGCGCCGTGGCCTTGGTTGACGCCATTAAGGCCCTAACCCGTGGGGGCAAACGACTGCGGCCGGCTTTCGCCTTCTGGGGATTCATTGGAGCTGGCGGGGATGCGATGGACGATGACATCGTGAAGGTGGGTGTTTCGCTGGAGCTCTTTCAGGCGGCCGCACTGATCCACGATGACCTAATTGACCGTTCCGATACACGACGGGGACAGCCCAGCGTGCACAAGCGCTTCGAGGCGCAGCACCGTGAGGCCGGACTGAGCGGTGATGCGGCGCATTACGGTGGGGCCAGCGCAATCCTGGCGGGAGATCTGTGTCTATCGCTGAGCGAAGAGGTGTTCGCCTCGGTAGCCTCCGCAACTGCCGATACTCGTCGCATTTTCAATCGGATGCGCACCCAGGTCATGGCCGGTCAGTACCTGGACATTCTGGAGGAATCGGCTGGGTCGGCTTACGACCCGGCCGAAGCGGTCAAGCGGGCGCGCACGATCGTGCGCTACAAGTCGGCGAAGTACTCCACGGAGAATCCCTTCCTTCTGGGTGGGGCTCTTGCCGGCGCCAGCCCGGACTTGTTGGATTCCTATCAGGCCTTCGCGTTGCCCCTGGGTGAGGCATTCCAGTTGCGGGATGACGTCCTGGGTGTATTTGGTGATCCCTCGATCACCGGCAAGCCGGCGGGCGACGACCTGCGTGAGGGCAAGCGCACGGAAATGATCGCGCACGCCATGCTCCTGGCCTCCGATGCGGAACGCCAACTGATCACCGAGCGCTTGGCGCGCCCGACCTCGGCGACGATGAGGTACTGCGCATCAGCTCAATCCTCAAGGAATGCGGTGCGTTGAAGGCCACCGAACAGAGCATTGAGGAGTTGACCGCCACAGCGTTGACCGCGATGGAGCGGATCCCGGTTGCACCCCTGGCGGTGGCGGGCATGGCCCTGCTTAGCGATGCCGTGACCAAACGCATCAAGTGATTACTATTCGATAAAGTCCGACTGATACACCTGCGGATGCCTGAGGGGCATAAAAATCCGTTGCCCTCCTCCGGGCAACGGATTTTTGTTCTGTTCGGCGTGATTACCAGGCCATGGCCTGGGCACGACGACGAATTTCGGTCTTGCGTCCCTGACGCAGTGCTTCCATCGGCGTCCCGGGCAGGGTGTCGTCCGGCGTAAAAAGCCAGCGGAGAGCTTCCTCGTCCGAGAAGGCAGCGTCGCGCAGCACCGTTAGGGTTCCCTTTAGGCTGTCTACAACTTGCCCGTCCATGACAAATTCTGCGGGAACCGAACGCACCGGAGGTTCCCCGATGCGAACCGCGATGATTTTTCGATCGTCGATGAGCCGGTGTACCTGACGAATATCGGTGTCCAAGGCCTCTGCCATGTCCGGCAGGTTCAGCCATTCCCCAATGAGATTCTCTAGTTCTTTCACGCTTTAAGGGTCGCACACTCCACGGGAGTTGTGTTCGCATAATGAAAACTTGAGGAAAACCTGACCCATTGGTTTCCTTGCGCCCCACTAGTAGTGTAAATTTTCAGATATCACTTTGATAACAATTGCAACACAATCCACAGCAACATCATGCTTGTCGTGGAAAGGGTTGCTCAGGTCTCATCGACTCCTTCAATTGAGGAAAAATACATGCCCCAAGATTCGATTCGTGTCACCAAGCATGCGTTGAGTGCCGTCGCTGGTGCAGCAATTCCGGCGGTTGTCCTGGGCAGCCTTGCCGCAGCCCCGGCCCAGGCCTCGCAAGTAGAGTTGACCAAATCCTCCGTCTTGACGCCCAAGAGCGTTTCCCCCCAGACGGTGAAGATCGCTGAAGAACACATCAAGGCCCACCTGTTGGCCTCGCGAATCCCTACCCTGGGATTGCCCGCGCAACGGCAGGTCAAGGAGATTAAGGTGCCGTCGGGCGCTTCGTTGTGGAGCCTGGCTCGCGAATACGATTCTTCGGTCTCCGAGCTGAAGAAGATCAATGACCTAGACAGCGACCTGATCCGCGAGGGCCAGAAGCTGAAGGTTCCAGGCAAGAATTCCTCGTCTGAGAAGAAGACCGCGAAGAACACCCGCGGCGTGGCCAGCAGCGAAAGCTACACCGTCAAGGCCGGAGACACCATGGGCCACATCGCCCACCGCCGGGACGTCTCCCTCTCCGAGGTCCGCAAGGCCGCAGGAAACCCCTCCGGCGACCGCATCTACGTCGGACAGAAGCTGAACTTCGGCGGCTCCTCAACACCATCCAAGAACAGTCCCAAGAAGGACAGCGGCAAGACCACCGGCGGTAGCTACACCGTGAAGTCCGGGGATACCCTGGGTGCGATCGCGGCCCGCAACGGGATCAGCCTGAGCAAGCTGATGAGCATGAACAACTTGTCCTCCAAGTCGCTGATCTTCCCTGGTGACAAGCTCAAGCTCAGCGGATCGGCCCAGTCCTCCTCGCCGAAGCCGACCTCGCAGTCAAACAGTGCCCCGAAGTCGAGCGGCACCAGCAGCTACAGCGTCAAGTCCGGCGATACCCTCGGCGGCATTGCTGCCAAGCACGGGATTTCGCTGAGCCGTCTGCTGGATCTGAACCCAGAGGTCAGCACGCAGACTCCGTTGCAGATCAACACGAAGCTGAAGGTTTCTGGTTCCTCGGTAAAGCCGAACGCGGGCGTGAAGCCGACACAGAAGATCGGCAACACCTTCGCCGGGCGCACTTATCCTGATGCCACCGTGCGCAGCGCCAATGAGAACAAGGCCTACTTGGATTCGATCTCGGTTCCCAGCCGCTCCGAGATGCAGGCGCTGATCCGCAGCACTGCCAAGAGCATGGGGGTTGACCCGGCCCTGGCCCTGGCCCACGCCCAGCAGGAGTCCGGTTTCAATCAGCGCGCGGTCTCCCCCGCCAACGCCATTGGAGCCATGCAGGTGATCCCGAGCACCGGTGAATGGATGTCGGGCATGGTGGGGCGCAAGCTGAACCTGTTGGATCCGCGGGACAACGTCGCGGCCGGCGTTGCCACCATCAAGTACAACCTCGCCAACGCCGAGAGCCTGGACCACGCCATCGCCGCGTACTACCAGGGCCTGGGCGGGGTGCGGAAGTACGGGATGTATTCCGACACCAAGGTTTATGTCGCCAACGTCAAATCCCTGATGAAGCAGTACCGCTAGTCGGTGGCCGGGTGCCGTGTTCTGCCAGGACGGGGGCACGGGGCCTGGCTAACCGGCACTCCGCATGACTAAGGCGGGTGAATCCATTATGGATTCACCCGCCTTAGTCATGCGCGGTATCGGCTCGCAGCGTTAGTGGGCGTTGCTGCGCAAGTCCAGCGGCATCTCAATGACCACTTCGGTGCCCTGGTTCGCTGCCTGGTTCCAGTGGATTTCGCCGCGCAGCTCGCTGGTAACCAGGGTGCGCACGATCTGCAGTCCCAGACCCTCGCTGTACTCCCCCTCGGGCAACCCATGGCCGTTGTCGCTGACCGTGACTCGCAGCCACTTGTGGCCGTCCCGGCCCAGGTATCGCTCGGCCAGTAGCCGCACTTCCCCGTCACGGCCGGCCAGCCCGTGTTCCACTGCGTTGGTGGCCAGTTCGTTGATGACCAGGGACAACGGGGTGGCCAGTTCGGCCGGCAGCATCCCGAATTCCCCTTCGCGCACGGTGCGAACCCGCTGGCTCGGACTGGCGATTTCAACGATGAACCGGAACTGTCGGTCCATCAGGTCATCAAATTTTACGGTTTCGTTCAAACCCTTGGACAGGAAATCGTGTACCGAGGCGATGGTTGAGACCCGGCGCATGGCCTGTTCCAGACCCTGTTTGCCCTCGGTCGAGTTCATGCGCCGGGACTGCATGCGCAATAGCGCGGCCACCGTCTGCAGGTTGTTCTTCACCCGATGGTGGATTTCGCGGATGGTGGCGTCCTTGGTGACCAGTTCCTTTTCCCGCCGGCGCAGCTCGGTCACATCCCGGCACAGAACCAGGGATCCCCAGCGGCGGCGTTCGTCGCGCAGCGGGATGGCACGCAGCGAAATGTTCACCCCGCGGTACTCCATCTCGGTGCGCCACGGCATTTTGCCCTGGACCACCAGCGGCAGGGTTTCGTCAATAACCCGCCGGTCGCTGACCAGTGCCATGGTCAGGTCCGAGAGCGACTGGCCCTGCAGTACCTCGGCGGCTCCGAGCCGGCGAAACGCCGACACCGCGTTGGGGCTGGCGTATTCCACCACCCCGGCGGCGTCCATCCGGATAAAGCCGTCGCCTACCCGCGGGGCGCCGCGCCGTGACCCGGTCGGGCTGGCGAAGTCGGGCCAGAGCCCGAGGGTGCCCATGGTCAGCAGGTCATCGGCGCTTTGCCGGTAGACCAGTTCCAGGTTGGAGGGGGTGCGGCTGGAGGCCAGGTCGAAGTGGAGGTGATGACCGCGACCTTCCGTCCCTGGCGGACCAGGGGGACGGCCTGGACGGTACTCTGCCCGGCCAGGTCGGCCGGGTGCTGCACTGAACGCTGCAACTGCCCGGTGGCCCAGGCCTCGTCCACCATGATCCGCAGGTCCTTGCGGATCCGCTCCCCGACGAAGTCGGTGTGGAACGCGGTGTGCGAGGTGGAGGGCCGCACGTGCGCCAGGGCCACGTAGGACCCGTCCCCGGTGGGGAACCAGAGCACCAGGTCGGCGAACGCAAGATCGGCCACCAGCTGCCAGTCCCCCACCAGCAGATGCAACCAGTCCTCATCACCGGGCCCGAGCTGAGAATTTTCGCGCAGTTGCTCGGTGATGAGGCCATGGTGTGTTACTTCCTCCGGACGATGGAACGCAGCAGGCGAAGTGCGACGGACAGCGAGGCCATGTCGTCGCGCTCCAGGTTGTTGACCTCCTGGAACATGTTCTTCGCACGATCAAGGTTAGCCGCGTTGGCTTCCTCCCAGGCCGCAACACGCGCGTCGGCGTCCTGCAGGTCTCCGGCCGCGTCCAGCACGTCCCCGGTCATGTCAATGATCGTGGAGTACAGGTCATCGCGCAGCGCGGCACGGGCCAGTGCCTTCCAGCGGTCGGTGCGCGGCAGCGCGGTGATCCGGTTCAGCAGGGCGTCGACCTCGAACTTGGCGTACAGCGCGAAGTAGGTGGTGGCCACCTTCTCGGTGTCGGCGTCGTTGCGGAAGATGTAGTCGGCGATGTCCAGCAGGCATAGGACTCGAACTGTCCGGCCCAGTGGATCGCCTGCTCCTCGGTCAGCCCGTGCTGGATGGCATCTTCACGCCAGGTGGCGAAGCGGGCGGCATCCACCCCGCGCAGCAGCTGCGGCAGCTGGGCGCGCAGCTTCTGCACCTTGGCGGCGTAGCGTTCCACCATTTCCCCGACGCTCAGTTCCAGGTCCACATGGTTCAGGAACCAGCGGGTGGTGCGGTCCAGCAGACGGCGCAGGTCGTGGTGCTGACGCGACCAATAACCGATGTCCTGCCCGGCCGGCTGCAGGTTGATTTCCTGGAACCAGCGTTCGTACTCGTAGATCTCCCGCAGCGCGCAGAAGACCTTGGCGATCTGCGCCTCGGTGGCCCCGGTTTCCTCCATGGCGCGGAAGATGTAGGTGATGCCGCCGATGTTCACGATTTCGTTGGCCACCACGGTCGCCACGATCTCGTTGCGCAGCGGATGGCTGTCCAGTTCTTCCCCGAACCGCTCGGAGAGCTGGCTCGGGAAGTAGCGCTTGAGGGTGGCGAAGAAGTAGTCGTCCTCGGTCAGGTCCGATTCGGCCAGCGCCTGGGCCAACTGGATCTTCGCGTACGCGGTGATCACTGCCAGTTCCGGGGTGGTCATTGATCCGCCCGAAGCGCGCCGGGCCTCCAGTTCGCTGTTGGAGGGCAGGAACTCCAGCTCACGGTTCAGATCCGCGTGCTCCTCCAGCCAGTCCATCAGCCGTTCGTAGGCCGGGGTCCAGGTCTTGGCCGCGTGCTTTTCGTTCAGCAGCAGCACGTTCTGGTTGAAGTTGGTCTCCAGCACCAGGTCGGCGACGTTGTCGGTCATCGAGATCAGGAAGTCCGCACGCTCGGCAGGATCGATGGCCCCGGCCTTGACCTGGCGGTCCACGAAGATCTTGATGTTCACCTCGCGGTCGGAGGTGTCCACGCCGGCCGAGTTGTCAATGGCGTCGGTATTCAGGATGACCCCATTGGCCGCGGCTCGATGCGGCCACGCTGGGTCATGCCCAGGTTGCCGCCCTCACCGATGATGCGGGCCTGCACCTGGCGTCCGTCCACGCGGATGGCGTCGTTGGCGCGGTCCCCGACCTGGCCGTGGCTTTCGGTGCTGGCCTTGATGTAGGTGCCGATGCCGCCGTTGTACAGCAGGTCGACCTTGGCCGAGAGGATCGCCTTGAGCAGGTCGTTGGGCGCCATCGCGGTGGTGTCATCGGGCAGGCCGAGCAGCTCGCGGACTTCGGCGCTGACCGGCACCGACTTCAGCGACCGGGAGAACACCCCGCCGCCGGCGGAGATCAGGTCCTTGTTGTAGTCGGCCCAGCTGGAGCGCGGCAGGTCGTAGAGCCGCTGGCGTTCGGTGAAGGCCGCCTCGGGCTCCGGGTTCGGATCCAGGAAGATGTCGCGGTGGTCGAAGGCGGCCACCAGCTTGATGGTCTTGGTGCGCAGCATGCCGTTGCCGAACACGTCACCGGACATGTCCCCGATGCCCACGGCGGTGAACTGTTCGCTTTGCGAGTCCATGCCGAGTTCGAAGAAGTGGCGCTTGACCGATTCCCAGGCACCGCGGGCGGTGATGCCCATGCCCTTGTGGTCGTAGCCCACCGAGCCGCCCGAGGCGAACGCGTCGCCCAACCAGTGGCCCTTTTCCTCGGAGATTGCGTTGGCGGTGTCGGAGAAGCTCGCGGTGCCCTTGTCGGCGGCGACCACCAGGTAGGTGTCATCCCCGTCGCGGCGCACCACGTCCACCGGCGGCACCACCCGCTGGCCCTGCTCATCGGTGATGACGTTGTCGGTCAGGTCCAGCATGGTGCGGATGAAGATCCGGTAGGAGGCCTTGCCCTCCTCCATCCAGGCGCCGCGGTCCACGGCCGGGTTCGGCAGCTGCTTGGCGTAGAAGCCGCCCTTGGCGCCGGTGGGCACGATCACCGAGTTCTTCACCATCTGCGCCTTGACCAGGCCCAGCACCTCGGTGCGGAAGTCTTCGCGGCGGTCCGACCAGCGCAGGCCGCCACGGGCGACGGCGCGAAGCGGAAGTGCACGCCCTCCACGCGCGGGGAGTACACCCAGAACTCGTGCTTGGGGCGTGGGAACGGGGCGAAGTCGATCTCATTCGGGGCCAGCTTGAAGCCCAGCGCGTGCCCGGCGGCATAGTAGTTCGTGCGTTTGGTCGCCTCGATGACCTTCACGAAGCGGCGCAGCAGCTTGTCGGCATCCAGGGTCGGCACGCTTTCCAGGGCCGCGCTGATCTTCTGGTGGGCTTCCTCGCGGGCCGCCTCGGACTCCTCGGCCGAGAGCTTCGGGTCGAAGATGGCGTGGAAGAGGCTCACGATCCGTGGGTGACCTCGGCGTTGGAGACCAGGGTGCTGGCGATGAAGTCGGTGGAGTTCGGAACCCCCAGCTGCAGCAGGTAGTGGGCGTAGGCGCGCAGCATGGCCACTTCGGTCCAGTGCAGTCCCTCGCGCAGCACCAGGGCGTTCAGCTCATCGGATTCGGCGGCGTTGCGCACCACCGCCGAGTAGGTTTCGGCCAGCAGGTCCTGGACGGCGGAGAAGTCGATGTCCTCATCGACCTTCAGGCCCAGGTCGTAGATGTAG
This sequence comes from Arthrobacter sp. JCM 19049, assembly GCF_001310435.1. Lineage (NCBI taxonomy): Bacteria > Bacillati > Actinomycetota > Actinomycetes > Micrococcales > Micrococcaceae > Arthrobacter > Arthrobacter sp. JCM 19049. Next base: position 15,578 of record NZ_BAXF01000018.1, read on the forward strand.
CGCTGCTCGCCGTCCTGCGGCTGCAGCTCGAAGGGCCGCTCGTCCACGACTTCCAGGCCTAGGTCCTGCAGCACCGGCAGGATGCGCGAGAGCATCAGCGGACGGTTGACGTAGATCTTCATCCGGACGCTGACCGGGCTGTCCTCATGCTCGTCGGTCGGGGCGTAGAAGGAGACGACCGGACCTTCCTGGGCCGGCTCATCGAGCTGGGCCAGGCGTTCAATGTCCGCCAGCGCATCCTCGATCTCGAACTGGACCTTGTAGGACTCGGGGAAGGCCTCGGACCAGGACCGGGCCAGGTTGCGGGCCTCGTTGGCTTCCAGGCGCTCGTGGGCCGCATCGTGCACCGCTTCACCCCAGGAACGCACCGCGTTGGCGATGCGGGTCTCCAGGTGCTTGCGGTCCACCACCGGGGCCAGGCCGTGGCGCTGCAGACGGATCCGGTAGAACAGGCGGATCAGAGCCGAGTCGCTCATCAGCACGTCGTATTCCATGGAATCCGGGTTGAAGGACTGCTTGAGCACATCCTCGATGCGCTGGCGGACCAGGGTGGAGAAGCGGTCACGCGGCAGGTAGACCATCACGGACATGAACCGGCCGTAGTCATCGGGGCGCAGGAAGACGGAGGTGCGGCGGCGCTCCTGCAGGCGCAGGATGCCCATGGCGGTGTTGGTCAGGTCCTCCACGGAGATCTGGAACAGCTCATCGCGTGGGTAGGTTTCCAGGATGGTGACAATGTCCTTGCCCGAGTGCGAGTCCGGGGCGAAGCGGCGTGCTTGAGCACTGCGGCGACCTTTTCGCGCACCAGCGGCACGGCGGTGACGCTGGAGGTGTACAGGCTGGAGGAGAACAGGCCGATGAAGCGGCGTTCGCCGTTGACCTCCCCATTGGCGTCAAAGCTCTTGACACCCACATAGTCCAGGTAGGTGCCCCGGTGCACGGTGGAGCGGGCGTTGGCCTTGGTGATCACCAGGGCGCGCTTGTCGCGTGCCGTGGCCCGGCCGCGCTTGGTCAGGTGCAGCGGGCCGCGGTCATCGGCGTCG